>JBLMXT010000179.1:0-3070 GCA_050257915.1 Deltaproteobacteria bacterium | reverse complement strand
GTGCTGCTCGTTGTACGCCGTCTGCCGGGCGCGACGGCGATCGGTCTCGCCGATCGCCACCTCCATGGCCGCCGTCATCTTGTCGGCGTACATGATCACCGTGCCGTCGATGTTGCGGGCGGCGCGGCCGATGGTCTGGATGAGGCTCGTCTGGCCGCGCAGGAAGCCCTCCTTGTCCGCGTCCAGGATGGCGACCAGCGTGACCTCGGGCAGGTCGAGGCCCTCGCGCAGCAGGTTGATGCCCACAAGGACGTCGAACTCGCCGAGCCGCAGGTCGCGCACGATCTGGATGCGCTCCAGGGTGTCGACCTCGCTGTGCAGGTAGCGCACCTTGAAGCCGTTCTCGACGAGGTAGTCGGTGAGGTCCTCGGCCATGCGCTTGGTGAGCGTGGTGACGAGGACGCGCTGGTCCTTGTCCACGCGTCGGCGGATCTCGTTCATGAGGTCGTCGATCTGCCCCTCGGTGGGCCGCACCTGGACCTGGGGGTCGATGAGGCCGGTGGGCCGGATGATCTGCTCGGCGACGTTGACGCTGTTGGCCAGCTCGAACGCGGCCGGGGTGGCGCTCACGAAGACGAGTTGCGGCACCTTGTCGAGGAACTCGTCGAAGCGCAGCGGCCGGTTGTCGAGCGCGCTGGGCAGGCGGAAGCCGTAGTCCACGAGCTGCTGCTTACGCGAGCGGTCGCCCTCGCTCATGGCGCGGATCTGCGGCAGGGACATGTGCGACTCGTCGACGAAGCAGAGGAAGTCGTCGGGGAAGTAGTCGAGCAGGCAGTTGGGCGTGGCGCCCGGCTCCTTGCCGAGCAGGATGCGCGAGTAGTTCTCGATGCCGCTGCAGTACCCCATCTCGCGCAGCATCTCCATGTCGTACTGGGTGCGCTGGCGCAGGCGGTGCGCCTCCAGGATCTTGCCGTTCTCCTCGAACCAGGCGCAGCGCTCCTCCATCTCGCGGCGGATCTCGACGAGGGCGCGTTCGATGGCCGGGTCGTTGGTGACGAAGTGCGTGGCCGGGTAGACGGCGACGTGCCGTGGCTTGTCGAGCACCTCCCCGCTCACGGGGTCGAAGCTCACGAGCTGCTCGACCTCGTCGCCCCAGAGCTGCACGCGGATGGCGGTGTCCTGGGCGGCCGGCCAGATCTCCACGGAATCGCCGCGCACGCGGAACTTGCCGCGCGCGGGCTCGAAGTCGTTGCGCGCGTACTGGATGTCGACGAGCTTGCGCAGCATCTCGTCGCGCTCGACGGTCTGGCCCACCTGCAGGAGGACCATCTTCTCGAGATAGTCCTCCGGCGAGCCGAGGCCGTAGATGCAGCTCACGCTGGCGACGATGACCACGTCGCGGCGCAGGAACAGCGCGGTGGTGGCGGCGTGGCGCAGGCGGTCGATCTCGTCGTTGATGGACGAGTCCTTCTCGATGTAGAGGTCCTGCGCCGGCACGTACGCCTCGGGCTGGTAGTAGTCGTAGTAGCTGACGAAGTACTCGACCGCGTTGTCCGGCAGGAACTCGCGGAACTCGTTGCACAACTGGGCGGCCAGCGTCTTGTTGTGGGCGATGACCAGAGTGGGCTTCTTGACCCTCGCGATGACGTTGGCCATGGTGAACGTCTTGCCCGAGCCGGTGACGCCGAGGAGCGTCTGGTAGCGGTCGCCGCGGAGCACGCCCTCACTGAGGGCGTCTACGGCCTCCGGCTGGTCGCCGGTGAGGCCGTAAGAGGCCTTGATCGTGAACTCCGTCATGCGTCCTCGACTCTACCAATACGAACACGTGTTCGCAAGGACGTCCCGCCTACGGCCGCAGGCGGTCTCCGTACGTCTCCCGGTATACCCGGCGCGCCTCGAGGACCTTCTCGACGTACGCCCGCGTCTCCGGGTAGGGGATGTCGCGGGGGCGCAGCTCGTGCCCGTCGGCGGCCGCTTCGGCGCGCCACTCCGAGACGGCGCCCACGCCGGCGTTGTACGAGGCGACGGCCGCGCGCACGTCGCCGTCGAACGCGTCCAGCGCCTGGCGCAGGTAGTAGCACCCGTAGCGTACGTTCACCCGGGGATCTTCGAGGTCCGCGGCCGTGAAGCTGACGCCTCCGGACTCGTCGGCGATCTGCTCGGCCGTCTCCGGGAGGACCTGCATGAGGCCCACGGCCCCCTGGGACGAGCGCGCGTACTCGTCGAAGCGGCTCTCGGCGTAGACGACGGCGGCCACGAGCGCCGGTTCCAGGTCGTAGCGGCGCGCGCCGTCGCGGATCGCGCCGCTGTGCTCGAGCGGGTAGACGGTCCTCGTGTACCAGCTCGGCGCGTCGCTGGCGAACAGCGGCGCCACCCAGCGGACCGCGCCGAGGACCGCCACGAGGGCGGCGACGAGGACCAGCCCGAGGAGGGCGCGCCTCACGAGGCGCTCTCGCCGGCGCCGTCCCCCACGGCAGGTCGCTCACCGGCGAGGATGCTCGCCACCGTCTGCCCCACGAACTCCCTGAGCGCCTTGCGCGACCCGGTGTTGTCGAACACGAAGTCGCTGCGCCTGATCTTCTCCTCCTCCGGCATCTGCTGCGCCCGGCGGCGGCGGAACTCGCTGTCGGTGAGCTTGGCGGCGAGGCGCTTGCGGCGCACGTCGTCGGGCGCCGTGATCAGCATGATGAAGTCGAAGCGCTGGTCGAAGCCGGTCTCGAACAGCAGCGGGACCTCCACCACGATCAGCGCCGGCCGCGGCCGCGCCTTCTTCCGGCCCTCGACCCAGTCGGCGACCGCCGTGCGCACGAAGGGGTGGAGCAGGTCCTCGAGCCAGTGCAGCTCGGCCTCGTCCGAGAAGACGATGCCGGCGAGCGCCGGGCGGCTGATCCCGCCGGCTCCGTCGACGACGGCGTCGCCGAAGTGCTCGCGGATACGGTCGACGACGTCGCCGGTGGAGTAGAGATCGTGCACGATGTCGTCGCTCGAGATGGTGGCCGCGCCGAGCTCGCGCAGGTAGGCGAGCGCCGTCGACTTGCCCGAACCGATGCCGCCCGTCAGACCGAGCAGCGGGATGTGCGTGCTGGGTGTGGTCATGAGGTTCCGGCGCAGAGCCGGGGGGGGGGGGGGG
>JBLMXT010000178.1:0-2860 GCA_050257915.1 Deltaproteobacteria bacterium | reverse complement strand
GCCGTCAGATGGGTCAGACCGCCCCCGCCCGCGGGCTCGCGCTGATCGCGGTGCGCTACGCAGGTGACGGGAGGTGAGCGGGACGAGGGGCGTCCCGTCCGGCGCGGCCGGGCCGCGCCGGCGTCACTGCCCCAGGAACCGGTCGATCACCCTCTGCTTGGCGGCGTCGCTCGGCGGCAGCACCACGGCCTGACCGTCGTCGCTCCAGCCGAAGTCGCCCTTGAGCACCTGCTTCTTGCCGCCGTCGGCCCGCCACTTGAGGTAGGCCAGCTCGAGGATCTGGTTGGTGGTGAGGTCGGTGGCCACGCCGCTCATGAAGCGCGTACCGATCTCCGGCAGCCTGGTGATGTTGCCGGGCTTGACGATCTTCTTCTGGAGGGCGTCGATGAACGCCTGCTGGCGCTTGGCGCGCGTGAAGTCGCCCTCGGCGTAGGCCTTGCGGATGCGCACGTAGAGCATCGCGTTCTTGCCGTCGAAGTGGTGCATGCCCTTCTCGAAGGTGACGACGCGCTGGGTCGATCCGGCGATGCCGGGACCTGCCCCGGTGCTCACCGTCTGCGGGACGTACATGTCGATGCCGCCGACCGCGTTGACGAGCCGCGGGAAGCCCTGGAAGCTCACGACCATGACGTGGTTGATGGGGAGGCCGGTGTACTCCTTGAGCGTCTTGAGCGCCAGGGACGGCCCGCCGTACCACATGGCCTGGGTGATCTTCTGCTGCCCGTACCCCTCGACGTTCACCAGGGTGTCGCGTGGGATCGAGAGCTGGTTGATCGTGTGCGACTTCGCGTCGAAGTGCATCAGCAGGATGGTGTCCGAGTGCGCCGGCAGGCCCGCCTCGTCGAGGCCGAACAGCGCCACCGTGGTGCCGTTGCGCCAGATCCAGCCGTCGTCGTCGGCGAGCTGGGCGCGGGTCTTCTGGTCCACGCGCTTGTTGGCCTTGTCGACGGACCGGTCGAACTTCTGGTACCCGGGCCAGGCGAGGACGGTGAGGACGACGCCGGCGATGACCAGCAGGGCGAAGGCGCCGACGGGGACGTACCACCAGCGGAAGCGGCGGCGGCGGGGGCCGGGGCGGGCGCCGCCGCTCGTCGTTCTGGCGCCGGCCGCGCGTCCGTCCGCCGGCGCCGGGCCGTACGTGTGGTAGGCCTTGTCGGACTGGCGAGGGTACGCGGGGCCGGCGTCGGCGCCGCCCGCGACGGGAGGCCGCGTACGCGCCGGCCGCGCGCCCGCCAGCTCGTCGTCGAGCTGGCTGCGCCTGCCGCGGCCGGCCTTGTACGTCCTGTAGGGCTTCGCCCCGTCTTTGTCGTCGTCCTGTCTCGCCATGTGGTGGCGCCTCCGGCCCGTGGACGCAGGCGACATCGATGCGCATGGTCTCGGGGGGGCGGGGAAGCCGGGTGCCGTTGCAGACTACGCCCGTGAGCGGGCGTTTCCTCTAGTCCCGAGTCTACACCATGGTAAGCTCGGGGACGTCATGGCTCCCGAGCGCATCGTCGTCGGCGTGGACATCGGCGGCACCAAGGTGGCCGCCGCGCTCGTGCGAGGGCGGGCCCCCGCGCCCGGAGCGCGCTCGCGCTCCGGGGTGGAGACGCCGGAGATCCTCGACCGGTTCACGTCGCTCACCGACGTGAGCTCGGCCGAGGCCTGTCTGCGCGGTATCGATGCCTGCCTCGCCGACCTTGAGCACGGCTCCGGTCGGGTGGAGGGGATCGGCGTGGGCGTCGCCTCCATGGTCGACTTCGCCGGCGGGCGCGTCGTCGAGTCGGTCAACCTGCCGCTCACCGACGTCCCGCTCCGCGACCACCTCCAGCGGCGCTTCGGCGTGCCGGTCGTGGTGGACAACGACGCCACCGCCGCCTGCATCGGCGAGCACGCCTTCGGCGCCGGTGTCGGCACCAGCGACATGCTCATGCTCACGCTCGGTACCGGCGTGGGCGGCGGCATCATCAGCGGCGGTCGTCCCCTGCGTGGCGCCAGCGGAGCGGCTGCGGAGATCGGCCACATGATCATCGACCTCGACGGCCCGAAGTGCCCTGCCAACTGCCCCAGCAACGGTTGCCTCGAGGCGTACGTGGCCGGACCCGCCATGGGCGCGGCCGCCATGGCGGCGGCCGGCCTCGAGCCCGAGTCGGCGCTCGGCGTGGCACTCGCCGAGGGACGGGCCGTGGACAGTCGTCTCCTGACGCAGCTGGCGCTCGCGGGCGACGCCGGCGCGATCGCCGTGCTGGAGCGCACGGGCGAGTACCTCGGCGCCGGGCTCGTCACGCTCTCCAACATCTTCGACCCCGAGCTCATCGTCATCGGCGGGGGCGCGGCGGCGGCGGGCGAGCTGCTCCTCGCTCCCGCCCGCCGCGTGCTCGCCGCGCGCGCCCTGCCGCCGGCGCGCGACCACGTGCGTGTCGTCCCGGCGGCTCTGGGCCCGGACGCCGGATTCATCGGCGCCGCGGCCCTGGCGCTCACGGAGCTGTTCCCAGGCGACGCTGCGGGCTGAAGGGGGGGCCGGAGCCCTTCTTGACTTCGCCTCCGCCATGCCCGTAAATGGACTCTGGAATCCCGCGCGTACCGTGTTCGCGGCGCGCCTACAGGAGGTGACACCACCACATGGCCTACAAGATCACCGATGAATGCCTTGCTTGCGGCGCCTGCATCGACGAGTGCCCCAACGAGGCCATCTCCGAGGGCGACGACATCTACGTCATCGATCCCGAGAAGTGCGACGACTGCGCGACCTGCGTCGAGTCCTGCCCGAGCGACGCGATCGTCCCTGAGTGATCTCACTCGGGCGCTTGTGACGTCACCGGGGCCGGCTCCGCGAGGAGCCGGCCCCGTCGCGTCTCAGGGGCCCGGGGGGGGGGGGGGG
>JBLMXT010000177.1:0-3538 GCA_050257915.1 Deltaproteobacteria bacterium | reverse complement strand
GAGCTCGTCCAGGCAGCGCGCCACCACCTCGCGGTCGGCGGCCCTCGGGCGCCGGAGCCAGCCGAGGCGCCCGTAGCGGCCCATCATGACGACGTCGTGCACCGTGACCGGGAAGCCCCAGTCGATCTCCTCCCGCTGCGGCACGTAGGCGACCGGGTCGGCCTGACCGCCCGGCTCGCGGTCGTGCAGCAGCACGCGTCCGGAGCGGACGGGGAGGAGGCCCACGAGCGCCTTGAAGAGGGTCGACTTGCCGGCGCCGTTCGGTCCGACGATCGCCACCTGGGCGCCGTGCGGGACGCTCATCGTGACGTCCTCGAGCGCCGGCCGCCCGTTGTAGCCGACGGTCACGCCGTCGAGCATGAGCCGGGCTGCGGCGGCGCCCGTCGCGGCGCTCACCGCAACGCCTCCACGATCCGCCGCGTGTCGTACTTCATCATCTCGATGTACGTCGGCGCCGGCCCGCCGGGCTCGCTGAGCGAGTGGTCGAGCAGGTCGGTGACCACGGCGACCCCGGTCTCCTCGGCGATCTGCCGGGCGAGGTCGGGATTCTCGTCGATCTCCACGAAGATGGCGCGCGCTCCGCTGGACTCGATTGCGCCGACGAGGTCGGACAGCCCTCGCGCCGTCGGGGTCTCGCCTGTGCTCGCGCCCGGCAGCACCGTGCCGACGATCTCCAGGCCGTACCGGTCGGCGAAGTAGCCGTGGCTCGTGTGGTTCATGACCAGCCTGCGGCGGTCCTCCGGGATCTGCGCGACCTGCGCCCTGATCCAGGCATCCAGCTCGTCGAGCTGCTGCTGATAGGCGGCGGCGTTGGCCGCGTACTCCGCCGCCCCGGCGGGGTCCGCCGCGGCGAAGGCGTCCCGGATGGTGGCGACGTACCTCTTCACGAGCACCGGGTCCAGCCAGAAGTGCGGGTCGGGGCCGTCGTCCTCGGGAGCGGGCTCGCCGGGCTGCGGCGTGCGGCCGGCGAGGCCGGCGGAGGCGTCGACCAGCGTCGCGTCACCGCCGGCGTTCTCCAACGTGTCGAGCAGCGAGCCCTCGAGGCCGCCGCCGTTGACGATGAGGAGGTCCGCGGCGGCGACGTCCCTGAGGTCTGACGGCGTGGGCTCGAAGGCGTGCGGGTCCGTCTCCAGGGGCACGAGCGAGCGCACCTCGAAGCGGTCGCCGGCCACGTTCTGCGCGATGTCGGCGAGGAAGCTCGCCGAGGCGACGACGTCGAGCGCGCCCGTGTCCGCGGCGCCGTCCGGCGAGGCGCAGCCGCCGAGCAGCACGGCGGGGAAGACGAGCAGAGCGGCCGCGAGAAGGACCAGCGGGCCGCTCCGTGCGGCGAGCCCGCGTCTCACGAAGCGGCCTTCGTGCACCCGGCGCACAGCCCGCCGAGCTGCAGGAAGTGGTCGGTGATGCGATAACCGGTCTCCCGCGCGGCGGCGTCGGCGATGCCGCGCATGTCGCAGGCGGTGAACTCGGTCACCCTGCCGCACGCGCTGCAGACGACGGTGTGCCCGTGGGCGGCGCTGGTGGGCACGAAGCTCTCACAGTGGTCCGATCCGTGCACCCGGCGCAGCGCGCCGAGTTCGGTGAGCACCTCGAGCGTCCTGTACACCGTGGTGAGCCCGAGCTCGGGGCACCCGGCGCGGGCGGCGTCGTACACCTGCAGCGCGCTCTGGCTGGAGGGGGCCGCCGCGATGGCGTCGAGCACGGCACGGCGCTGCCGGGTGAGCCGGAGGCCGCGCGCGGCGAGGTCGGCCGCGACCTGGGCGGTGTCGAAGCTCACAGACGTCCTTTCTGAAACTGAAAACCACTTTCACTAAGGATGGGCGAGCCTAGCACGGGGCGCGCGGCGCGACAAGACGGGGGCTATGAACGGGTGAGACGGCGAACCGGCGGAAGCGACCACGGGCCGCGGCCCGCCGGCGGCGTCAGTGCCGCAGGGCGTAGGGGCAGGCCGCGATGCAGATGCCGCAGATCTGCGACTCGAGGTCCGTGAAGTGCGCCATGTGGTGGCGGCAGGCGCCGGCGTCGAAGAGCAGCTCGCGAGCCATGCCCGGCCGCCAGAGCACGTCCCGGCCGCACCCGGCGGGGCAGGCGTCGACGCAGGCGCGGCACGTCCCGCAGCCGCTCTCGATCACGGGGTCGCCGCCGGGCAGCTCGAGGTCGGTGAACACGGTGGCCAGGCGGACGGCGGGGCCGAACTCCGGCGAGACGAACAGAGCCGTCTTGCCGATCCAGCCGAGCCCGGCCGAGGTGGCGGCCGTCTTGTGCGGGAAGGGCCTGCCGCCGTTGCCCTCGGCCGTCGTGGCGGCCACGCGCTCGGCGGCGTGTCCGTGGACGCGCAGCACCTCGACGAGCGTCCCCGTGGCGTCGTCGAGCGCCCCGTTCAGGCGCAGGTACTCCTGCTCGTAGTCCTGCGTGGGGCCGTGGCGCAGGCCGCGCACGACCAGCGGGTCCAGCCGCATGAGGATGGCGATGGCCGTAGGAACGTCCGGTGCCTGCGGCAGCCGCGGGCGATTGGCGGCCACGCCCCAGGCGTCGACCTCCTTGGTGCGGAGGACGTGCCCGATCGCGTGCCGGTCGAGAACCTGGAGCATGTGACCTCTTCTTGCCGGACTGGGGGTGCCGGGACGGGCGAGCGGCCCCCCGACCCCGTTCATCCTCGCACCCGCGGCTCGGCGACGACAATGGACGCGGGAACGGTTTTTCCTGCCGGGGTTGTCCGAATTGGCACCCGGCGTGCGCCGCCGCCGCCGTCGGAGATACGTGAAGCCTTTCACATACGACGTTTATTTTCGTAGGAGCCGGGCATGCTCAGCAGTGCAGACCGACGAGCGGAGGAGGTGAGATCATGGGACCTGTGCACTTCAACAAGACGCGGGTGAAACAGGAGGATCGCTACGGCAAGCGCCGCAAGTGATCACGATGGACGATGAACGGATCGACTGACAACGTAGCATCGCCACCCGCGAGGGGCGGTTCCATGACCGGGCGCCGCCCCTCTCGTTGCGTACGGGTCCGGACCGTCAGTCCGGCTTGAACCGCCGCAGCCGCAGGCTGTTCGACACCACCGTGACGCTGCTCAACCCCATCGCCGCCGCGGCCCAGATCGGGCTCAGCAGGATGCCGAACGCCGGGTAGAACACGCCCGCCGCCAGCGGGATGAGCGCGACGTTGTAGGCGAACGCCCAGAACAGGTTCTGCTTGACGGTGCGGATCGTCGCTCGCGAGAGGTCGACGGCCGTGGCCACGCCGCCGACGTCGCCCGACATGAGGGTCACGTCGCTCGCCTCCATGGCGACGTCCGTGCCCGTGCCGATGGCGATGCCGACGTCCGCCTGCGCGAGCGCCGGCGCGTCGTTGATGCCGTCGCCGACCATGGCGACCCGGCGGCCGTCCTGCTGCAGCTCGGCCACCTTGGCGGCCTTCTGCTCCGGCAGCACCTCCGCCACCACGTTCTCGATGCCGACCTGGGCGGCGATCGCGTGAGCGGTCGCCTCGTTGTCGCCGGTGAGCATGACGACCTCGAGGCCGAGCTTCTTGAGGC
>JBLMXT010000176.1:0-4385 GCA_050257915.1 Deltaproteobacteria bacterium | reverse complement strand
TGGTCTTCCACCAGACGCGCACGCGCGAGGAGTTCCTCACCGGCCTCGCGATGGCGTTCAAGACCATCGACCGGCCGGACCTCGTGGAGCTCACGCGCAAGGTGGTCCGCCACCTCGACCTGGACTACTACCAGAGTGTGCAGTGGATCGGCGGCCGGCTGCTCGAGATCAACCCGCGCGTCAGCACGTTCGTGTACCAGGAGGACTTCATCATCCCGTACCTCGGGATCAAGTACACGCTCGGCGAGCTCAGCGCGGACGACGTGGCGGGGATCCAGGCACGGGTGCGCACCAGCCGCAGGTCGGTGCGCTACTACGACCAGGTGTTCTGGGACGAATGATCGGAGCGCGCGCCGCGTGCACATCCTGTTCCTGACGCACTACTTCACCCCCGAGAACAACGCTCCCGCGGCGCGCGTCCACGGGTTGGCGCGAGAGTGGGCGCGCGGCGGGCACCGCGTCACGGTGCTGACCTGCGCGCCCAACGTCCCAGCCGGGGTCGTGTACGAGGGCTACGAGAACAAGCTGTACCAGGAGGAGTGGATCGACGGCATCCGCACGGTCCGCGTCTGGACCTGGCTCGCGGCCAACAAGGGCCGCGTGCGCCGCGGCCTCAACTACGTCTCGTACCTGGCCGCGGCGGGCGCGGCCGGCCCGCTGCTGCGGCCGCGCGCCGACGTCGTCATCGCCACGACCCCACAGTTCTTCGCCGGCTGGGCGGGCTGGCCGGTCGCCCGCGCCCACGGCGCGCCGTTCGTGCTCGAGGTCCGCGACATCTGGCCCGACTCCATCGTCGCCGTCGGCGCGCTGAGGGAGGGCCGCGCCACGCGGACGCTCGGCAAGCTGGAGCGCGCCCTCTACGACAGCGCCGACCACATCGTCGCCGTGGGCGACGGCTACCGCATGAACATGATCCGCAAGGGCGTCGGCCCTTCTCGCATCTCCGTCGTCACCAACGGCGTGGACACCGACCTGTTCACGCCGCGCGAGCCCGACGAGGAGCTCCGCGCGCGGCTGGGCTTCTCGCCCGGGACGTTCGTCGTCACCTTCGCCGGCACCATCGGCATGGCCAGCGGCCTCGAGGTTGCGCTCGGCGCGGCCCGCAGGCTCAAGGAGAAGGGCCGCGACGACATCGCCTTCCTGCTCATCGGCGACGGCGCCGTGCGCGCCGGGCTGGAGGAGACCGCCCGCGCGCAGGACCTGACGAACGTCGTCTTCACCGGCCTCGTACCGCGCGCCGGCCTGCCCGCCTACCTCGCCTGCAGCGACGCCTGCCTCGTGCACTTCCGCAAGGATGAGCTCTTCGGGACGATCCTGCCGAGCAAGTTCTTCGAGGACGCCGCCATGGAGCGGCCGATCCTGCTCGGGTTCGAGGGCGACGCCCGGGCGATGCTGCACGAGGCTGACTGCGGCATCGCCTTCGAGCCGTCCAATGCCGAGGAGCTGGCGGCGGCGGCCGAACGCCTCGCCGCCGCCCCGCCGCAGGAGCGGCGGCGGCTCGGCGAGAACGGCCGCCGCTACGTCCTCGAGCACTTCGACCGCCGCAGGCTCGCGCACGACTACCTCGAGCTGCTCGAGCGCGTGCGCGCCGACGTCAAGCGCAGCCGCCGGTGAGCGCCCGGAGCGGCGGCGGCGGCGCCCGACCGGCCGTACTCGCGCCGCAACCCGCCCCAGCCGTCTGCGGTACACTGGCGCGGACCGGCAGCCGCCTCCGGAGGAGCGCATGAGCACTGACGACAGCACCAGTATCGACGTCGGGTCCTGGTTCTCCACGCTCGCCCGCGGCTGGTGGGTGATCATCGGGCTCGTCGTCGTGGGTATCGTCGTCGGCGCCGTCGTCACCCTGGCTCAGCCCAAGGAGTACACCGCCACTGCGTCCGTCTACATCGGGCAGACCACCGACGCCAACGGCAACCCCATGGCCGGCCTGAACTCCAACGCCAAGGCCGCCGTCCAGCTGCTCGCCAGCCAGGTGGTGCTGGGCGAGGCCGCCGAGCGCACCGGCATGGACCTCTCCGCGAGCCGGCTGCGCAAGCAGACCACGGTCGAGACACCGTCGTCAACGGTCAAGACGACGACGTCGGTGGTCAACATCATCGTCATCAGCGTCACCGACACGGACGCGGAGCGCGCCGCCGCGGCCGCGAACGCCCTGGCGGAGGTCCTGCTCGCACGCCTCGAGAGCGGCGTGGACGAGAAGGTCGCGGTGCTCGAGCGACAGCTCGCCGACAGCCAGGAGGCCTACGACACGTCGCTCGCGCGCAGTGTCGAGGCCGAGAAGGCGCTCTCCGACATCGCCAAGGGCGGGGGTTCGGCCGCCGACAAGGCCGCGGCGGGGTCCACCTGGGTGGCGCTCGCGCAGGCGGCGGCGACGCAGCAGGAATCCCTCTCGAGGAGCATCCAGCAGACGGAGCTCCTGTTGCTGTCGGCCCGGCAGAACGAGCAGCCGCGGATGCTGCACGAGGCGGCGGTCCCCGACACGCCGAGCGGACCCAGCATGACCATGAACGTCGCCGTCGGCGCGCTCGCCGGGCTGGTGATCGGGGTCGTCGTCGTCTTCGCGCGCCGCGGGCTCGCGGAGCGGCGCGCCGCTCGCGCCGCCGCGGCCTGACCTGTAGATCGCCGCAGCGGCCCCGCCCCGGGACGCCCGCCGCGAGGCCGAGCCCGACCGGATGGCGGCAGGGCAGTCCGTCAGCAGTCGTACACATCCGGGCGTCGATGGCTGAGCGACGGCACCTGCCCGCGCACCACGTCGAGCCGGGAGAGGTCCAGATCGGCGACGCAGACGCCGACGCCGTTGTCGAGCCTCGCCAGCACCTCGCCCCACGGGTCGACGATCATGCTGTGGCCGTAGCAGTCACGGCCCGGCAGATGCTCGCCCACCTGGTCCGGGGCGATGACGAAGCAGCCGTTCTCGATGGCCCGGGCGCGCAGCAGCACCTCCCAGTGCGCCGCTCCCGTGTACGCCGTGAACGCCGCCGGCACGCAGAGGATGCGCGCGCCGCGCAGGGCGAGCGAGCTGTACAGGCCGGGGAAGCGGAGGTCGTAGCAGATCGAGAGGCCGAGCCTCACCGGAGCGCCGTCGACGGTATCGATGTCGGCGGTGACCACTTCCTCACCGGGCACGACCTCGTCGGACTCCTGGTACTCGGCCGTCGCGGTCGTGACGTCGAAGAGGTGGATCTTGCGATACACGGCGCGCAGGCCCCCGGTGGGGTCGAAGAGGGCCGAGACGTTGGAGACGAGGCCGCCGGGGGCCGGCTCGTAGACGGACCCGGCGAGCAGCCAGACGCCGCGCCGGGCCGCCACCGCGGCGAGGGCGCGGTTGGATGGGCCGTCGGGCGCCTCCGCGGTGGCCACGATCCCCTCTCGCCGGCCCTTGTAGGCCCACGTCTCCGGGAGGGCGACGAGGCGGGCGCCCCGGTCGGCCGCCGCCTCGACCAGAGCGACGGCGGCGCGGACGTTGGCGGCGACGTCGTCGCGCGTGTTCATCTGCACGCAGGCGACGCGCAGGACCCCGGCGGGCGGCGCGCCAGCGCTCGCGGCGTCCGGCCTATCGCTCACTCGCAGGTCCCGCCGGCGCAGGCCATCAGGGAGAGCAGCTCGTAGGCGATGGTCGCCGCCACCGTGGCCGTCAGGTGGCTGCTGTCGAGCTCGGGGACGACCTCGACGACGTCGGCGCCGGCGAGGTCGAGCCCGCGGCAGCCACGGATGAGGGCGAGTGCCTGCGCGGAGGTCGGCCCGCCGACCTCGGGGGTGCCGACCGCCGGGGCAAAGCCCGGGTCGATGAAGTCGACGTCGACGGTGATGAAGGCTTTGGCGTCGCCGATGCCGTCGACGGCCGCGGCGATCATGCCCGTGCCGAGCTGCGCGAGATCGTCCCAGGGGACCACCGTGAAGCCGAGCTCTCGCGCCTGGTCGTACTCGTCCGGCGAGTCGATCCCGCCCCGCATGCCGAGGAGGGCCGAACGCGAGGCGTCGATCACGCCTTCCTCCAGGGCGCGGCGGATCACGGTGCTGTGGATGTGCCTCTCTCCCGCGCCCTCGTCGAGGCAGTCCGTGTGCGCGCCGAAGTGCAGCAGCGCGACCGGGCCGTGCTTCGCGGCGGCCGCGCGCAGCTCGGCCAGGGTGACGGTGTGGTCGCCGCCGACGCCCAGCGGCACCGCGCCGGCGCGGTGGACCTGGCTCAGCGTCTCCTCCATGGCGGCCAGGCTGCGGTCGGTGAAGCCGCCGGGGACCGCACGCACATCGCCGGCGTCGACCACCGAGAGCCGTTCGAACACGGCGACCCGCTGCGCGGGGTTGTAGGCGGGGTGGTTGGTCAGGGTCGCCTCGCGCCCCGCACGGGGGCCGAAGCGGGCGCCCGTGCGCACGGCGTGGCCTGT
>JBLMXT010000175.1:0-2940 GCA_050257915.1 Deltaproteobacteria bacterium | reverse complement strand
AGTTGACCTTTTGCGGGGACTCTGGTGCGCGCTGCGTGCCCCTTCCAGGCGCGGTTGACGCCCCGCGTGGCCGCTCGTAGACTCCAAGGCCCCTGTGGGCGCATAGCTCAGTCGGTTAGAGCGCTTCTCTGATAAGGAAGAGGTCCGTGGTTCGAATCCACGTGCGCCCACCAGCGATTCGCAGCGAAATCGCTGCTCCTACACTCCGCTAACCGCGCCTCTGCGGCCGCGTGGAACGGCTCCCTGAGAAGCTGCGCTTGTCGGGCTATCGTCGAGGCCGGGCGGGACGCGGCACTCCGCTTCGGCGACCGCTTTCGCGACGCGGCGCCCCATCACGGTCGTGCGACTCGCAGCGGCGAAGCGCTGCGACGGCTGAGGCGTGAAAGGGCCGGGGCGGGAGGGTCTGATGACTCCCCCGCCCCGGCTGCTCTGCGTCTTCGCGGTGCGGGGCCGCTCCGTCCCCGCCCCGCTCGTGCTCAGGCCGTCACGTCGGTTCGACGGTGATGTTCTGCAGTTGGAGCGTCATGTTCTGGAGCGCCTGGGTCATGGCGCCCAGCCGGTCGCCCACCAGCGTCAGGTTGCCGTCGCGCATCGCAGCCAGCTCGCCGGCGATCTTCGTGTAGTCCGCGCCGGAGGCCTGGATCGCGTCGATCTGCTTCATCACGTCCAGGTGCGGTGCCTCCTGCACCTGCCCCGCCCAGGTGAGCAGCGGGTAGTCGGGCGCATGCCGCGTGAGGTCCTGCAGGTACACGTCGTAGTCGAAGTACAGGCCGTTCCACGTGAGGCCGACGTTCCCGAGCGCGGCCAGGGCCTTGTCGGGATCCGGCGTCGCCGCCGTGAGCGCGGCGACGGCCGCGTCCAGGGACTGCGCGTCCCACAGCGCCTGCTGGTATGGGTAGGCCTCATAGTCCCAGATATCGAGGCCGCTGGTGGCGTGACTCCAGTCGACCTGGAGGCTCATCAGGTTGCGGTTGACGGTCCGCCGCTGCGCCACCGGGATGTCCGGCTTCTTGACCTTGTAGGCCTGGGCCGCGACCAGGAACTCGTGGAGCGCCTCGCGGAACGAGGTCACGGTGGCCTGGTCCACGCCGGAGCCGGCCGGGTCGTCGCCCTCCACGGCGGCGGTCAGGTGCCTGGCCTGCGCCGCCGGGTCATACGGCAGCAACCCCACGTTGAGCTTCTTCACCAATGAGCCGGCGAACTTGGTGATGTTGGCGAGGTACGGCCAGCTCACAAGGGACTGGTTCTCGAAGTTGGTGTGGTAGATGTCGTCATAGCTCTTGCCGCCGGCCGACAGCACGAACGCGGGTACGCCGGCGGTGTTGAAGGTCCAGCCGTCCTGCCAGGTGGTCTGCGGGTTCTTCCACGTGTAACCCCACGGCAGCCTGCCGCTCCTGGTGGCGGCCTTCGCCTGCTGCTTCACCCACCCGATGAGATGGGAGTTGGTGCGGATGCTCAGCGGGCCGCCCTTACGCGCCATGAGTTCGAGATTGACCACGGCGCCGAGCTTGCCCGGCCAATCCTGGTGCGTCTGGGTGATCGCCCACCAGGCGCCGATGCACCAGTCGTACCAGCTGTCGGTGTAGCCGAACTCCTCGGCAGTGGTGGAGAGGAAGATCACGTCGCCGCGCGGCCGGTAGCCGCTGAGCTTGAAGGCGCGGGCCATGGCCATCTGGGCCGCCACCGCGCCCGTGTCGTCGAGACCTGCGCGGAAGTGCGCGTCGTGGTGCGAGGCGACCAGGATGGCGGGCGCGTTGGGATCGTAGCCGGGGATGCGCGCGACCACGTTGTAGCCCTCGCCGCCGCCCATGCCGTGCATGGTCACGGCGACGTCGCTTCTCATGGTCGCGGGAAGGCCGGCCGGCGCGTCGCCGCGGCGCGCCGGCGGCTTGTAGGCGGCGATCTGCTGCTTGAGCCATGCGCCGTCGGCCCGGGAGATGTACACGATCGGCAGCCAGCTCCGGTCGTACTCGCCGTCGTTGGCGCCGAGAGAGGTCATCGGCTCGTACCACGGCGCGCTGTCCGGACCGTAGGTCATGACGACGCCGATCGCGCCGCGTGCGGTCGCCTGGGCGCCCGGCAGGTTGAGCCACCAGTTCTCGAGTGACGTGTCGATGAGCACCAGCTTGCCGGTCACGTCGCCGGCCTTGTCGAAGTCCTGCCTGGTGCCGTTGCCGACGTAGACGATCTCACCCGAGACCGGCCCGTCGGTGCCGGGCACGCCGGCGAACTGCGAGCCGACCATGGTGCGGCCGTTGACGCGCACCCAGGCGCCCTGCACGTCCCACTCGTCCACGGGCACGGGCTCGAGCGCCACGTCGCTCAGACCGGAGGCGGCGAACTTCATCGCCAGGTAGCGGGCCGCCTCGTCGTCGGCGGCGGTGCCGGCCAGGCGGAAGCCGAGGGGCGACGTGCCGAGACGGTTCAGGTAGGTCTCGATCGTCTTCGGGTAGCCGCGGGCGAAGACCTTGTCGACGGCCTGGTTGTAGGTGGGGGTCGCCGCCAGCGCCGGCGCCGCGAGCAGCGCCGCGAGCGCGAAGACTACGACGATCACGAGCAGACGGGTACGCATCAAGCCATCCTCCTGTGACGTGCGGGGACGAGCGGCCGGGCGAAGTGAGGCCGCCTCGATCAACTGCGGACGTACCACCTCCTCGACCGGACGACGAGCCTGCGGCAGGCCTCTCGCCGCGACCTCCCGCCCTGCCCGGCGACAGGGGGGCCATGACGCGTCTAGTCTGAACGACAGCCGTGCCGGGTTCAATGGCGGACGAGCAGTCCCGGCTCGCTCACGCGGAGGCCCGCCGCCAGGAAGGGCAGCGGGCCTCTTGCGCGAGCGGCGACGTGACGGGGGTCACTGGCCGGCCGGTGAAGCGTCCGTTGAGGCCGCCCTCGCCGGGTGATGTTGCAGCGATTCGGCGACGGAGACCAGCTCCTTCG
>JBLMXT010000174.1:0-3179 GCA_050257915.1 Deltaproteobacteria bacterium | reverse complement strand
CCGTGGTAGACGGCCTCCATGTTGTAGCCGTCAGGGTCAAGCACGTAGGCGGCGTAGTAGCCGGGATGGTACGGCCTCTCGCCGGGCGCGCCGTTGTCCGTGCCGCCGGCGGCGAGGCCGGCGGCGTGGAAGCGCCGCACTGCCCGCTCGTCAGCGGCCTGGAACGCGATGTGCACGGGCGATGGCGGACCGTCGTCGCTCAGGAACAGCTCGTCGGCGGCCACCCACCCGTCTCCGCACTCGACCGTGATGGCGGGGTCGAGGGCAGAGAGCACGGTCCTGTAGAACCGCGCGCTGCGCTCGAGGTCCCTCACGCGCACGTGGACGTGGTCGATGAGCCTGCCGACGTGGTACCCGGTCATCGTCATGCCTCCAGGAGGATCGTCACCGGGCCGTCGTTGACCAGCTCGACCTGCATGTGCGCGCCGAACACGCCGGTCTCGACCGGCACGCCTTCGGCGCGCAGCGCCTCGACGTAGGCCTCGTAGACGGCCTCGCCCCGATCCGGCGAGGCGGCGTCCGTGAAGCTCGGCCGGTTGCCCCGGCGCGTGTCCGCGTACAGGGTGAACTGCGAGACGGCGAGCACGGCGCCGCCGACGTCGCCGAGCGCCAGGTTCATGCGCCCGGTGTCGTCGGCGAAGACGCGCAGACGGGCCGTCTTGGCGGCGAGCTTACGGGCCGCGGCAGGGTCGTCTTCGTGGGCGACGCCCACGAGGGCGAGGAAACCGCGGCCGACCGCGCCCGCCTGCGCGCCGTCCACCACGACCGCGGCGCGGCTCACCCGCTGCAGGAGCACTCTCATCCGGCGACCCCTTCGTCCATCGAGCCCAATCCTAGCGGGGTGGTCCGGCGGAGGCCAGGTGCGGCGAGGCGAAGCGCGGCGGCACTCGCGCCTCTTGATTGACAGGCACGACATCGTCATCGGAGGGCATTATAATCCCTGCAAAACCGTCATTTCCCGTGGCATCGCCCGTGCGCCGGCCTCACCGGCGCCGCGGGGTTTGACATCTCGGAGGACCGGTCATACCATACGCAGCTGTGTGGATTAGCACTCTCTCCCCGGGAGTGCCAGATTCAAGTCTGACGGAAACCACGGTGTACACACCAAGGAGGGTTGCTGCATGAAGCTCAAGCCGCTCGAAGACCGCGTCATCATCAAGGCGGTCAAGGAAGAGGAGAAGACCGCCAGCGGCATCGTGCTCCCCGACACGGCGAAAGAGAAGCCGATGATGGGTGAGGTCGTCGCCGCCGGCGACGGCAAGTGGGACGAGGACGGCAAGAAGCGCGTCCCCATGGATGTCAAGAAGGGCGACAAGGTCATCTACGGCAAGTACTCGGGCACCGAGTACAAGACCGCCGACGGTGACGAACTGCTGATTCTGCGCGCCAGCGAGATCCTGGCCGTAGTAGAGAAGTAAGAGGGGAGGCTGACGAATCTTGGCTAAGGAACTCAAGTATCACGACGAAGCCCGGCGCTCTCTCGAGCGCGGTGTGAACGCGCTCGCCGACGCCGTGAAGATCACCCTCGGCCCCAAGGGCCGGTACGTGGTGCTCGACAAGAAGTTCGGCGCCCCGACGATCACCAACGACGGCGTCACCATCGCGCGCGAGATCGAGCTCGAGGACGTCTTCGAGAACCAGGGCGCCCAGCTCGTCAAGGAAGTCGCGACCAAGACCAACGACATCGCCGGTGACGGCACCACGACCGCTACGCTCCTCGCCCAGGCGATCGTGCGCGAGGGCCTGCGCATGGTGGCCGCCGGCGCCAACCCGATGGCCATCAAGCACGGCATCGAAGAGGCCGTCAACGAGGCCGTCACCTCGATCCAGAAGCAGAGCAAGGAGATCTCCGGCAAGGAGGAGATCGCTCGCGTGGCCACCATCTCCGCCCGCGACCGCGCCGTCGGCGACGTCATCGCCGACGCCATCGAGAAGGTCGGCAAGGACGGCGTGGTCAACGTCGAGGAGAGCAACACCTTCGGCCTCGACCTCGAGTTCACCGAGGGCATGCAGTTCGACAAGGGCTACCTCAGCCCGTACATGGTCACCGACCCCGATCGCATGGAGGCCGTGCTCGAGGATCCCTACATCCTCATCGCCAACCAGAAGGTCGGCGCCGTCCAGGACCTCCTTCCGATCCTCGAGAAGGTCATCCAGGCCGGCAAGCAGCTCCTCATCGTCTCCGAGGACGTCGAGGGTGAGGCTCTCGCTACCCTCGTCGTGAACAAGCTCCGCGGCACGTTCACCAGCGTCGCCGTCAAGGCCCCCGGCTTCGGCGACCGCCGCAAGCGCATGCTCGAGGACATCGCCATCCTCACCGGCGGCGAGGTCATCACCGAGGAGATGGGCCTCAAGCTCGACAACACGCAGATCTCGCAGCTCGGCCGCGCCCGCAAGGTCGTCGTGACGAAGGACAACACCACCATCGTCGACGGCGCCGGCGACACCGAGTCGATCAAGGGCC
This sequence comes from Deltaproteobacteria bacterium, assembly GCA_050257915.1. Classification (GTDB taxonomy): domain Bacteria; phylum Actinomycetota; class Thermoleophilia; order UBA2241; family UBA2241; genus CAIXSE01. The sequence goes on along the minus strand of JBLMXT010000174.1, from coordinate 715 downwards.
GCATCAAGCAGATCAAGAGCGAGATCGAGAACACCGACTCCGACTTCGACCGTGAGAAGCTCCAGGAGCGTCTCGCCAAGCTGGCCGGCGGCGTGGCCGTCATCAAGGTCGGCGCGGCCACCGAGGTCGAGATGAAGGAGACCAAGCACCGCGTCGAGGACGCCCTCAACGCCACGCGCGCCGCTCTCGAAGAGGGCATCGTGCCGGGCGGCGGTGTCGTGCTGGTCAACGCCATCCCGTCGATCAAGGTCGACAAGAAGTCCGACGACGTCGACTTCCGCTCCGGCAAGCAGATCATCGCCCGCGCGCTTGAGGAGCCGCTGCGTCAGATCGCCGAGAACGCCGGCCTCGAGGGCTCGGTCGTGGTGAACAAGGTCAAGACGCTCAAGGCGGGCGAGGGCCTCAACGCCGACACCGACAAGTACGAGGACCTGGTCAAGGCCGGCATCATCGACCCCGCCATGGTCACCCGTTCGGCGCTCCAGAACGCGGCGTCGATCGCCAAGAACATCCTCACCACCGAGTGCATCGTCGCCGACAAGCCCGAAGAGGGCGGCGGCGGAATGGGCGGCGGTATGCCCGGCGGCGGAATGCCGGGGATGATGTAAGCCGATAGCCCTTCGGCAATCGGCTTGAAACCTCGCCTTCGGCGGGTTTGAAGTCGCCAAGTCATACGAAAGAGCACGCCTCTTTCGCGTCGGCGGGGGGGGGGGGG
>JBLMXT010000173.1:0-3841 GCA_050257915.1 Deltaproteobacteria bacterium | reverse complement strand
GAGAGCGACGATGAGGAGATGTGCATGGGCGTCAACTCCCGCGTCGAGCTCGCGATCGTCAACGCAGCGATGCGCTGGCGTCTGCTCGAGCGGCTCATGCTCGCCGGCGTCACCGTCGAGGACCCGGACACCACCTTCGTCGACTACGGCGTCGAGGTCGGCCGCGACACGCTCATCCGCGCCAACACGCACCTGCTGGGGCGCACCACCGTCGGCGCGGCCAGTGAGGTCGGCCCGGGCAGCTTCCTGCGCGACGCCTTCGTCGGCGACCGCGCGCGCGTCGTCGCCTCGCACCTGTACGAGTGCGTCATCAGCTCCGGCTGCAGCGTGGGGCCGTTCGCGTACATCCGGCCCAACACGGTGCTCGCCGAGGGCGCCAAGGCCGGCACCTTCGTCGAGATCAAGAACAGCCGCATCGGCGAGCGCAGCAAGGTGCCGCACCTCAGCTACGTCGGCGACGCCATCGTCGGCGTGGACAGCAACATCGCCGCGGGCAACATCACCGCCAACTACGACGGGTACGACAAGCACCCCACGTACGTCGGCGACCGCGTGCGCACCGGCAGCGACACGACCATCGTGGCGCCGGTCACCATCGGCGACGACGCGGTCACGGCGGCCGGCTCGGTGATCACGCGCGATGTCCCGCCGGGAGCGCTCGGCGTCGCGCGCGAGCAGCAGAAGAACATCGAGGGCTACGCCGGGCGCCGCGCCGCCCGCCGGCTGCGCGAGCAGCAGGATTGACCACCGCAGGCGGATCAACGAGCGGGGCGCCGGAGGTGCACCGCTCAATGACCAGCGAAGCCAAGTCAACGAGCGGTGCCGCGCAGAGGCACAGCTCAATGACCAGCGGGCGGATCGACGAGCGGGCCCCCGGCGGTGGACCGCTCACCGGCCGCCGACGGCCGCTCGCGCCCGCGCTTTGGTACAATCGTGGACCGGTCCGGCGGCTGAAACGGAAGAGAGGCGAACGGTGGCGGACAGCACCTGCTGCGTGACCTCGCCGCGCAAGCGGCTCATGATCTTCTCGGGGCGCAGCAACCCAGTCCTCGCGGCGAAGATCGCCGACAAGCTGGACGTCTCGCCCGGCAGCGTCGAGCTCAAGACCTTCTCCAACGGGGAGATCTACGCCCGCTTCGAGGAGAACGTCCGCGGCTCCGACATGTTCATCGTGCAGTCGCCGTCCGACGACATCAACGGCGAGCTCATGGAGCTGCTCATCATGATCCAGGCGGCGCAGCTGGCCTCGGCCAAGCGCATCACCGCCGTCATGCCGTACTACCCGTACTCGCGGCAGGACAAGAAGAGCGCGGCCCGCGAGCCCATCACCGCGCGCCTGGTCGCCACGCTGCTCGAGGCCTCCAAGGTGGACCGCGTCCTGTCGATGGACCTGCACCAGGGGCAGATCCAGGGGTTCTTCGAGATCCCGGTGGACCACATGACCGCGGTGCCCATGCTGGCGGACTACTTCCGCTACAAGGACTTCGGCGACACGCCGCTCGTCGCCGTCTCGGCCGACGCCGGCGGGGTCAAGCTCGCCAAGCGGTTCATCAACCGCGTCCCGGGCTCCGACCTGGCCGTGCTCACGAAGATGCGTCCCGACCACAACGTCGCCGAGACCCTGCACTTCATCGGCGACGTGCGCGACAAGATCGCCATCATCGTGGACGACATCATCGACACCGCGGGGTCGGTCACGAGCGCGATCGACACCCTGTACGACAACGGCGCCAAGGAGGTCTACGTCACCGCGACCCACGGCATCTTCAGCGGGCCGGCCTGCGAGCGCATCCGGCGTTCCCCGGTCAAAGAGGTCGTGGTGACCGACACCATCAACATCAAGCTGGGCCCCGACGACACCAAGATCAAGGTGCTGTCGGTGGCCGACATCCTCGCCCGCACCATCAGGAACGTGTTCGAAGACGAGTCGGTGAGCGAGATCTTCGCCGGCGACAATCAGCTGTTCTAGGAGACCACACATGGACAACGTCAGCATCGTCGTGCACAAGCGCGACGTCACCGGTTCCCGCGCCGCCCGGCGCCTGCGCAAGTCCGGGCTCATCCCGGGGGTCCTCTACGGGCACGGCAAGGACGCCGTCCTCATCGCCGTCGAGCCGCACACGCTGCGCGAGGCGCTGAGCACGAGCGCCGGCACGCACGCCGTGCTCGACGTCACCTTCGAGGGCCAGAAGCGCGGCCACAAGGCGATCGTCAAGCAGCTCGACCTCGACAGGGTCAAGAGCAACGTGGTCCACGTCGACCTCCAGGAGATCCGTCTGGACGAGACCATCGAGACCAGCGTCGCCATCCACTTCGAGGGCGAGGCCAAGGGCGTCAAGGCCGGCGGCATGCTCGACGAGGCCGTGCGCGAGGTCACCGTCAAGGGCGTCGTCACGGCCATCCCCGAGCACCTGGTCATGGACATCAGCGAACTGGACATGAACGAGACGCTCAAGGTCGCCGACCTGCAGGTGCCCGAGGGCATCGAGGTCCTGGCCGATCCCGAGGACGTCCTCTGCTCGGTGCTGCCGCCGCGCAAGGTCGAGGTCGAGGAAGGCGCCGAGGGCGAGGAGGCCGCAGAGGCCGCGATCGCTGCCGCCGAACCCGAGCTCGTGGGCAAGAAGGAAGACGAGGCCGAGAGCTGATCGTCCTCCGGCGGGCCGCCTGACCGCGAGGCGCCGTGGCCGTGTTCCGCCCCTCAGCGAGCGTGGAGCGTCTCGTCGTCGGCCTGGGCAATCCCGGGCCGGCGTACGAGGGCACGCCGCACAACATCGGCTACCGCGTGGTCGAGGAGCTGGCGCGCCGGCACGGCTTTCCGCGCGCCAGGCGGGGGTTCGACGGGCGCTGCGCCGAGGGCGTCGTCCGCGGGCGCTCCGTGCTGCTGCTGCAGCCCACGACCTTCATGAACGACTCCGGCCGCAGCGTGGCCGCGGCGTTGCGCGCGCTCAAGCTCCCGCTGGGGCACGTCCTGGTCGTGCACGACCACATCGACCTGCCGTTCGGGCGCCTGCGGCTCATGGAGGGAGGCGGCAGCGGAGGTCACAACGGCCTCAAGAGCATCACCGGCCTGCTCGGCGCCGGCTACGCGCGCTTGCGCGTGGGCGTGGACCGGCCGCCGAGCACCGACCCCGACGTGGTGGCGGAGTACGTGCTCAGCCCGTTCCGGGAGAGCCGCGCCGAGGTCGACGGGGTGACGGCCGCGGCCGCCGACGCGGTCGAGCTATGGCTGGACGCCGGGCTTGAGGCCGCCGCCAACGCCGTGAACCGTCTCGACGGCTGAGACGGAGTGCTGGCGGAGCACCGGCGTCACCGCCAGCACGGGTTCGCCGGGCAGTGTGGCTTTGGCGAGGGCCACCACGATGGCGTCCTGCGCCTTGGTGGCCCGCGCCCAGTCCAGCGACCCACCGTTCATCAGGATCGAGAACGCGACCAGGTGGTCGTTGGCGCTCGTCACGTAGCCGGAGAGGCAGATGGCGACGTTGAGCGTGCCCGTCTTGACCCTCGCGTTGCCGGCGGCCACGGTGCCGCGCATGCGGTCGTGGATCGTGCCGTCCTCGCCGGCGATCGCCAGCGAGTCGTAGAAGTCGTCGAAGTCGTCGCGCTGGCGCAGGGCGCCGAGCACCTTGACCACGCCCTCGGCGGTCATCCGGTTGCCGTAGCTCAGTCCGGAGCCGTCCTGGATCACGTAGGTCCCGGTCGTGACGCCGAGCGCGTGCAGGGCGGCCTTGCTCGCCCGGGTCCCGGCGGCCGTGCTGCCGTCGCCGTAGAAGTCCTTGCCGAGCCCCTTGAGCACCATCTCGGCGAAGGCGTTGTCGCTCTCCTTGTTCATGTGCTTGAGGAC
>JBLMXT010000172.1:0-3032 GCA_050257915.1 Deltaproteobacteria bacterium | reverse complement strand
GTACACGGGATCCACGCCGCGGCGCTTCGCATCTTCGGTGTGCGTGTACTTCTGGTTGATGATGGCGTCGAGCGCGATGGCGGTTTTGCCGGTCTGGCGGTCGCCGATGATCAGCTCGCGCTGGCCGCGGCCGATGGGGATCATGGAGTCGATGGCCTTGATGCCGGTCTGGAGCGGCTCCTTGACCCCTTGCCGCTCGATGACGCCGGGAGCCTTGAACTCGACCGGACGGGTCTGGCCGGTCTCGATGGGACCCTTGTCGTCGAGCGGACGGCCGAGCGGGTCGACGACGCGGCCGATCATGGCCTCGCCGACCGGGACCTGGAGCACGCGGCCGGTGCGCTTGACGAGGTCGCCCTCCTTGATGAGGGTGTCCTCGCCGAGGAGCACGGCGCCGACGTTGTCTTCTTCGAGGTTGAGGGCCAGACCGATGACGTCGTGGGGGAGCTCGAGCATCTCCATGGCCAGGCAGTTGCGCAGGCCGTAGACACGAGCGATCCCGTCGCCGACCTCGAGGACGGTCCCGACCTCTTCGACCTCGACCTCGGCCTGGTAGTCCTGTATCTGGGCCTTGAGGACCGAGGCGATCTCTTCGGGTCGCAGCTTCACTTGACGTCACCTCTCACTTCTGCGGTAGCCAGCTTGCGGCGCAGCTGGCGGATCCGTGCTTTGACGCTGCCGTCGACGATGATGTCGCCGATGCGCAGGACGAGGCCGCCGAGGATGGAGGGGTCGACGCGGCGGGCCAGTTCGACCCGGCGCCCGGTGGCCTCCCGGACACGGTCGGCGATCTTCTTCTCGGTGTCGGGCGACAGCTCCGCGGCCGAGACGACCTCGACCTCGACGACGCCTTCGTCGACGAGCGCGAGGGCGTCGTAGGCCGGGTACAGCTCCGGCACCGCGGCGAAGCGGCCGCGCTCGAGCATGAGCTGCAGGACGTTGGCGAGCAGTCTCTGACCACCGCGCGTGATCTCCGCGAGCACGCGGTGCTTGGCGGCCGTCTCGACCCGGGGATCGGCGAGCACGTCGCGCAGCGACGCGGACGCCGCGAGGACGGCGACGAAGTCGCCCAGCTCGCGGCGCACCGGCTCGACGACGCCGGCGTCGCGAGCGGCCTCGAACAGGGCCTGGGCGTAGACCCGAGCGACCTGCTCGTCGCTCACGCCTTGCCCTCCGCGCCGAGCTTCTCGACGTCGAGCTCGGCGAGCGCTTCGTCGATAAGACGCTGCTGGTCGGCCGCGCTCAGGCTGCTCGCCGCCACCTTCTCGGTGGCGAGCGCGGTGAGCTCGGCGATCTGGCCCTTGATCTCGCGCAGCGCGGCGCGCGTGTCGCGCTCGATCTGCTCGTGCGCCCTCTCGAGGACGCGCTCCGATTGCGCCTTGGCGTCGGCCATGATCTCGGCCTTGGCGTGCTCGGCGGTGGCGCGCGAGCGCTCGAGGATCTCCTCCGACTCGCCGCGCACCTTGGCGAGCGTGGCCTTGTACTCCTCGAGCAGGCGCAGCGCCTCGGCGCGCGTCTCCTCGGCGGCGTCGACGCTGTCCTGGATGCGCTGACGCCGCTCGTCGAGCGCCTTCTGGAGCGGCTTGAACGCGACCATCGTGAGCACGAGGACCGCCACCCCGAAGGTGATGAGGGTCCAGATCATGAGACCCGGTTCAGGGACGAGCATGTGTCACTCCTCGCTGGTTCGGTACCGGGCCCTGCTCAGGCGACGAAGATGAGGATCAGGGCGACCACGAAGGCGTACAGCGCCACCGCCTCGGTCACGCCGATACCGATGAACATACTGGTACGGATGTCACCGGCGACCTCCGGTTGGCGGGCGATGCTCTCGTAGGCCTTGCCCAGCAGCATGCCCAGACCGATGCCGGGGCCGAGGGCTCCCACGCCCATGGCGATACCGGCGCCCAGCAACTTGGCGGCTTCAGCGTCCATTCACGTTCCTCCTTGACGGTCTGCGATACGGCAGGGTGCCTGCTCCATCGCTAGTGTTCCTGGTCCAGCGCTCCGGCGATGTACACGGCGGAGAGAATGGCGAAGATGAAGGCCTGGATGAAGGCCACGAAGATCTCGAACAGGTAGATGAGCACCGAGGCGCCCTGCAGGACGACGGCCGCGAGGTAGCTCTGGAAGATCAGCGCCATGGCGAAGAAGACCGCGAGGATGGCGTGCCCCGCCAGCATGTTGGCGAAGAGACGGACGGCGAGCGAGACCAGGCGGAAGACCTCGCTGACGGCGTGGATGACCCAGATGAGCTGCTTGAGGACCGGCGGCGCGCTGGGCGGCGCCCAGTTCACGAAGTAGTGAAGGCCCCCGTTCTGACGGATGCCGGCGTAGTGGGTGAAGACGAAGGTGCAGAGCGCCAGCGACAGCGTGACGTACAGGTTGGCGGTCGCGGTGTAGAAGCCGAACTGGTAGTGCTCCGCGAGCGGCAGCGGGATGAGCCCGATGAGGTTCGCGGTGAGCACGAAGAAGAACGCGCCCGCGATGAAGGGGAACCAGGTGGCGCGCCCGCTCTTCATGACGGCACCCACGATGCCGTCGTGCGCCAGGCCGTAGAGCAGCTCCACCAGCACACGGAAGCGGCCCGTCTCGCGCTTCAGGCTGCGACGCACGAGCAGGGAGAAGACGATGAGCACGCCGGTGGTGATCCACAGGTAGATGACCGCCTTGGTCACCGAGAGGTCGAACGGGCCGATCGTCGGCAACTCGATGATCGGGTGGAGTTCGAACTCCGCGGCGATCGCGAACTCCTCGCTCTCCCCGGGCTGGCGCAAGACGTCGTAGCCGATGAGCGCGGCCAGCAGCACGATGACGAGCAGCCCCCAGATCAGGCGTTTGCGCTTCATCGCGTGCGCACCCCCCGCGGCGTCGCCGGCTCGCCCGAGAAGGCGGCGAGGCGCACGCCCAGGTACAGGGTGAACGCGGCGAGGAACGAGAGCGCGGCCGTCGGGAACGCCGGCCGCGCGAACACGCCGATGAGGACGAGACAGACGAGGACGAACCCCATGCGCACGGCGGCCCCGCCGACG
>JBLMXT010000171.1:0-2849 GCA_050257915.1 Deltaproteobacteria bacterium | reverse complement strand
CGGCGAGGTCAAGAGGGGGCGCAGCTTCAGCAACGGCTCGGTGGAGAGCGTGTTCGCAGCCATCGACGACGCGGTGGGCATCAGCGGCAGCCTGGCCGACTACCAGGTCCGCGCCATCTCGTCCGGCAAGGACTCGCTCGCGGAAGTGCGCGTGGCGGTGGAGGTCAACGGGCGCTCGTTCAACGGGCAGGCCGTCAGTTTCGATGTGATGGAAGCCTCGGCGAAGGCCTACGTGAGGGCCGTCAACAACGCCGCGGCCGCAGGGGAGGTCTGATGGGTTCCACGATCACCGAGAAGATCCTCGCCCGCGCGGCGGGCGCGGGCGAGGTCCACGCCGGCGACATCATCGAGGCGGAGGTCGACCTCGCGCTGGCCAACGACATCACCGCGCCGCTGGCGATCGCCGAGTTCGAGAAGGCCGGGTTCACCAGGGTCTGGGACCCGGCCCGCATCGCCCTGGTGCCGGACCACTTCACGCCCAACAAGGACATCAAGGCGGCGGGCCAGGTCAAGAAGGTACGCGAGTTCGCCCGCAGGCACGAGATCGTCAACTACTTCGAGGTCGGGCGCGTCGGCATCGAGCACGTGCTGCTGCCCGACACCGGCATGGTGGCGCCGGGCGACGTCGTCATCGGCGCCGACAGCCACACCTGCACCTACGGCGCCGTGGCCGCCTTCAGCAGCGGCGTCGGCAGCACCGACTTCGCCGCCGCCATGGCCTGGGGCCACGTGTGGCTGCGGGTGCCCGAGACCTTCCGCTTCGTCTACTCGGGCACGCCCGGCCCATGGGTCACCGGCAAGGACCTCATGCTGCACACCATCGGGCTCATCGGCGTCGACGGCGCCCTCTACCAGGCCATGGAGTTCACCGGCGAGGCCATCGAGGCCCTGTCCATGGACGAGCGCTTCACCATGTGCAACATGGCCATCGAAGCCGGCGGCAAGAGCGGCATCGTCGGCTTCGACGAGAAGACGACCGCCTACCTACAGAGCCGGCCGGACGGCAGCCGCGCGCGTACCGCCGGCCACGTGTTCGCCAGCGACCGGGACGCGGAGTACGCGCGCGTCCTCGAGATCGACGCCGCCGCCGTACAGCCCACCGTGAGCAAGCCGCACCTGCCGAGCAACACCGCCGCCGCGGCCGACCTGGGCGACATCGCCATCGACCAGGTGGTCATCGGCAGCTGCACCAACGGCCGCATCGCCGACCTGCGCCAGGCGGCGAGCATCCTGCGCGGCAAGAAGGTCCACCCGGACGTGCGCTGCATCATCCTGCCGGGCACCCAGGACGTGTGCCTCGAGGCGATCGCCGACGGCACCATGCAGGCGCTCATCGAGGCGGGCTGCGCCTTCAGCACGCCCACCTGCGGCGCCTGCCTCGGCGGCCACATGGGCGTCCTCGCCGAGGGCGAGCGCGCCGTGGCCACCACCAACCGCAACTTCGTCGGCCGCATGGGCCACACCGGCGCCGAGGTCTACCTGGCGAGCCCGTACGTGGCCGCCGCCTCCGCGCTGGCCGGCCACATCGCCACCCCCGAAGAGGTCGGCGCCGTGAAGGGAGGCTCGCGATGATCTTCGAGGGCACCGTGCACAAGTACGGCCGGGACGTCGACACCGACGTCATCATCCCGGCCCGCTACCTCAACACCAACGACCCGGACGAGCTCGCGGCGCACGCGATGGAGGACATCGACGCCGACTTCGCGAGCCGCGTACGGCCCGGCGACATCATCGTCGCCACCGAGAACTTCGGCTGCGGCAGCTCGCGCGAGCACGCGCCCGTCGCCATCAGGTACTCCGGGGTGAGCGTCGTCGTCGCGGCGTCGTTCGCGCGCATCTTCTACCGCAACGCCATCAACACGGGTCTGCCCATCGTGGTGTGTCCGGCGGCCGCCGTCGACGCCCGGATGGGCGACCGGCTCAGGGTCGACCTGGCCGCCGGCACCGTCGAGAACCTCACCCAGGGCAAGACCTACGCGGCCGAGGCGTTCCCGCCGTTCATGCAGGAGCTCATCGACCGCGGCGGCCTGCTCGAGTACGTCAAGTCCCGCGTCGGCGGAGAGGGCGCGTAAGCGCCGCCGCGACGCCCGACCATCCAGCATCGGAGAGAACGACCCATGGGGAAGACCTACAAGATCGCAGTACTGCCCGGCGACGGCACCGGACCCGAGGTGGTCGCCGAGGGGCTCAAGGTCCTCGACGCCGCCGCCGCGAAGCACGACTTCAAGCTCGACCTGACGAACTACGACCTCGGCGGCGAGCGCTACCTGGCCACCGGCGAGATCCTGCCGGACGCCGCGCTCGAGGAGCTCAAGACGTTCGACTCGATCTACCTGGGCGCCATCGGTCACCCGGACGTGGCGCCGGGCATCCTGGAGAAGGGCCTGCTGCTCCAGCTGCGCTTCGAGCTCGACCAGTACATCAACCTCCGTCCCGTGCGTCTCTACCCCGGCGTCGAGACCCCGCTCAGGGACAAGGGCCCCGCGGACATCGACTACGGGGTCGTCCGCGAGAACTCCGGCGACGTGTACGCGGGCGGCGGCGGCGCCATGATGCCGGGCTCGCCGCACGAGGTCGCCACGCAGATCATGGTGTACAGCCGCGCCCAGGTCGACCGCTGCCTGCGCTGGGCGTTCGAGTACGCGCGCCACCACGGCAAGAAGGCGCGCGGCGTGGGCGAGGCCAACACGCTCGGCCTGGTCGGCAAGACCAACGTGCTCACCTACGTCTACGACCTGTGGTTCCGCGCCTTCAACGAGATCGGTGAGGCTGAGTACCCGGACGTGGCGCGCGAGTACTACCACGTGGACGCCACCTGCATGTGGATGGTCAAGAGCCCCGAGTGGTTC
>JBLMXT010000170.1:0-14072 GCA_050257915.1 Deltaproteobacteria bacterium | reverse complement strand
GCCTCCACGTCTCGCCGCCGTCCGTCGTGCCCAGCACGGCACTCGCGCCGGGCTCGCCGGCCGCGCCCGCCGCGTCACCGACGATCCAGGCGTGGCGGGCGTCGGTCGCGGCGATGGCTTTCGCGGTGAGATCCGCCTGCTCCACGACGGTCCAGCCCACGCCGCCGTCGGTGGTCGCGAGGATGGTGCCGGCGTCGGTGACCAGCCAGCCGGTCTGCGTGTCCGCGAAAGCGACGTCCACGCCGCGCTGGGACAGGTAGAACTGCTGACGCCTCCAGCTGGCGCCGCCGTCGGCGGTGACGAGCAGGACGCCCGTCTCGCCGGCGGCCCAGGCGCGGACTCCGGGGACGGGCGCAGGAGGACTCCCGAAGGGGTGCTCCGGCGCCTGCGGTGCGTCGCCGCCGCAGCCGGCCACGACCGCGAGCGCGAAGGTGGCGGCGGCGAGGGCCAGGGCCGCCGCTCGCCCCGGCCTCACGCTCGCTCCGTGGCCACCAGGAGGCGTCTCTCCACGATCGGCACGGCGAAGGCGGCGACTGCCGCGGCGGCATCAGAGCCGCCGCAGCCGCGGACGACGAGCACGACCAGCAGGACGACGATCGCCACGACCACCGCCAGGGCGATGAGCCGCCGCTGTCGCAGCCGGCGGCGGCGCTGCGCCCGCGCCGCGGCGCGGTCCTCGGCCGTGCGCGGCCGGTACTGGTCGCGATCGCGTCGCTCGGCTCCGACGATCGCTCGTTCAGCCGCTTCGACGGTCCTCACCGAGGGGCCTTCGCGCTCGGGGAGTGGAGCATCGCCCGCCGTCGGACTGCCCGCACGCGCGGGCACGACGTAGTCCGGCACGGCGTCCAGGGGCGGCAGCTCCTGGAAGGGAGACGCGCCCTGCGGGCTCTCGGGCTCTGGCTCCTGCTCGGTGGCGCCGAGCGATGACTCGGGCTCGGCGGCCTCAGGCGGCGCATCGGCCCCCGCGAGGTCCCGCTCGGCGTCAGGCTCATCCGCGGCGCGCCGAGGCTGCGGGGGGTCCTTCGGCGGCCTGTCTTCCCAGTCCCAGTCCACGCCGGCTCCCGACTCGATGGCCCAGCCTTGCCACCCAAGAGTACCAGAGGGAGCGCGTCGCGCCAGAGGCGGTTGTGGTGCGCCCCTCGCTCGTCAGTCGGCGCGCGGCAGCACGTCCGCCGGGTTGGGCGCGCCGCGGCGGCCGGGAAGCGTCTCGATGACGATCACTCCGGCGAGGATCAGGGCCGCGCCGGCGACGAAGCGCCAGCTGAGCACGTCCATGCCGACGAGGAGCCCGAACACGGCGGCGAAGAGTCCCTCGAGGCCCAGGATGACCGCCGCCCGCGTCGACGTGGTCGCCTTCTGCGCCCACGCCTGGATCAGGAACCCGAAGACGGTGCCCGACAGCGCCGTCCAGACGATCGCCGCCCACGCAGGCGCCCCGAAGTCCCAGGTGACGTTCTCCACGAACGGGGTGACGACGATGAACAGCGCAGCCGCGGCGACGATCTGGGTGAGCGCCAGCACGGCCGGCTTCGTCTTCGGCGCGAAGAACCCGGTCGCGACGATCTGCGCGGCGAAGGCCACGGCGCTGGCCAGGGTCAGCAGGTCGCCCCGGGACATGCCGAGCCCGCCGCGGAAGCTCAGGAGGCCGAGGCCGACGGTGGCCAGGACCGCGCCGCCGACCTGTACCCATCCGGGTGAGCGGCGCGCCACGATCCAATACAGGAACGGCACCATGACGATGTAGAGGCTGGTGATGAAGCCGCTCTTGCCGGGCGTCGTCCACTGCAGGCCGATGGTCTGGGTGACGAAGGCGACGAAGAGGAAGAAGCCGAGCACGGCGCCGTACAGCCAGTCGCGGCGCCGTGTCTGCAGGGCCGTCCGTGGCATGACGGCGGCCAGCATGATGGCCGCCACGACGTGCCGCCACAGCAGGTAGGTCATGGGGCCGGTGTCGGCGATCGCGTCCTTGATGACGACGAAGTTGAGGCCCCAGACGACGGCGACACCGAGGAGCGCCGCGTCGGCAAGCAGGGCGCGGCGCCGGTCGCGGGCGGGCGGCGAGGTCACGGGTGCGCCGTCCGCCGCGCCGTCACGCGCGGGTTCACCCGACTCGGCGAACAGGCGCGCCGTCCGGCGACGTCCGTGACCTGTGACCCCAGCCCGCTGGCCGAGGCGGCCGCCACGCTCAGGCCTCTTCGAGGAAGAAGCCCTCGACCTCGGCCGCCTCCCACTCCTCGAACGGGTCGTCCGCGACGGCGGCGCGCATGGCCTCCACGCCGGCGCGCCACGAGGCCTCGTCCTCCCAGCGCGCCATGCCTACCAGGCGCCCCGTGTGTCGGTCCCGCAGCGTCTCCGCGCCGATGAACCCGGGCCGCCCCGCAGCCGCGGCTCCGTAGCGATGCATCGAGTCGATCAGGTCCTGTTCCCTTCCGGGCCTGGGTGTGTGGACGGACATGTGGACGATCATGACGCCACCCCGCACCAGCGCACCAGGGTGAGGGCCACGGCGGCGCTGAAGTCGACGAGCCCCGCGACGCTCACGCGCTCGTCGACGGCGTGCGCGGTGTCGAAGCCATCCGGGCCGAAGCTGAAGGTCGGCGTGCCGGCGCGCGTGAAGGTGGCCGCGTCGTGCCAGCTGTTCAGGCCGGCCGGCTGCCCGCGGCGACCGAGGGCGGCGGCGCAGCCGAGCGCGGTCGTCACCAGTGGGTGGTCGGCCGGCATCTCGGCCGGCACGACGTCGTCCGACCAGGCGAACTGGAGCGGGTGCTCCACGAACCACGGGTCGTCCGCGACCGCGGCGGTGAGGCGCTCGATCACCTCGGCCTCGACCGCTCTGCCCGTCCCCTCCGCGTCGACGTGCTGCGGCAGGTACATGATGTCGGCGGTCACGGCGCACGACGCCGGGATGGTCACCATCCAGGTGCCGCCGTTGACGATGGTCGGGACGATGTCGCCCGGCGCCAGCAGCGGGTGGACGTGATCCGAACGCGCCTTCCACTCCTCGCGGAGCGCGCTCATCCCGTCGATGACGGCGACGAGCTTCTCGATCGCGTTCACCGCCCCACCCTCGCGCCAGTCCCGCTGCGGCATCTCGGCATGTCCGGCGCGGCCGGCCACGGTGATCGTCGGCGTCACCGTGCCGCGGCAGCTCACCCAGGCGTGGAAGTCGGTCGGCTCGGCGGCGATCCCGGCGTCGGCCCCTACGCCGTGCGCGACCGCCATGCGGCCGCCGGCGCCCGAGGACTCCTCGTCGGTCACGGTGCAGAAGACGACGTCGCCGGCCAGCCTGACGTCCTGGCGGTGCAGCGCCTCCAGGGCGATGACCAAGCCGGCGACCCCGCCCTTCATGTCGTTGGCGCCGCGACCGAGGAGGTAGCCGTCCCGCTCCGTCAGGACGAACGGGTCGCTGAGCCACTGGTCGCGCGGCTCCACATCCACCGCGTCGATGTGGCCGTTGAGCAGGATGCTGCGCCCGCCGCCGGAGCCCGGCAGGACGGCGGCGAGCTGGGGCCGGCCGGAGAAATCGAGGCCGGCCGGCACGAACCTGTCGCCGTCCCCGGTGGGCTCCGGCTCCCACATCTCTGTGTCCGCGCCGAGTGCCTCGAGCCGCGCAGCCAGCAGCCGCTGCAGCCTCTCCTCGTCGCGCGGCGGGTCGCCCGGCAGCCGCGCGGTGGTGTCCAGCGCGACGAGCTCCGCCGTGAGGCCGACAAGCTCGTCCTTCGCGTCCCGGACCGCCTCAACGACGCGCTCCTCGAGCGCCGACTGCAGTCGCACCCCGGACCTCCTCGGTAGACGGACACCTGCGGCGTCGCCGGGCGTACAATGGCGGCGCTGGAGCGACGCCGCGATCGGCGGCGCCGCTGGCTCAGCTGGCGGCGCCCTGCAGGCGCACCGGCCATTCTACGACGCCGCAGTCGACGAGGGGGGGTCATGGGCGATCTGAGCGACACCAGGATCCGTGTGATCAAGCCGGACGAAGTGGCCTGGGACGAGGCGATGGTGAACCCGGGGGAACAGGACCTGCCGGGCAAGGAGCTCACCGCGGCGATGTCGGCTGACGACAAGTTCAGCTTCGGGCTCTGGAAGCGCGACGTGCAGCGACGCCACTTCGAGCGTCCCTATCACGAAGTCGCCTACATCATCGAGGGAGAGGTCGAGATCACCGATGCCGAAGGCGACGTCCACGTCGCTGGCCCCGGAGACATCATCATCACCCCCAAGGGCAGCGTGGGGGAGTGGAAGAACCTGAGTCCGGTCAAGAAGGTCTGGGGCATCTACGAGGAGGCCGACGCCGGCCTGACCGCCTACATCGGCCCCGGCGGGTTCTGATCGGATGGGCGCCCGGCTCGAGCGGGCGCCACCGGCGGGTAGGACTCCGGCATGACGGTCCCGCACCTCCGCCGCTGGGTCGCGCAGCTGCGCACCCTCGACCCCAACGTGCGCAGGCTCGGCCTGGTGAGCATGCTCGCCGACCTGAGCTCGGAGATCGCCTACCCGTTGTTCCCGATCTTCGTGACCGGCGTCCTGGGCGCCCCGGTCGCGCTGCTCGGCCTGATCGAAGGCATCGCGGAAGCCACCGCGAGCATCACCAAGTACCCCTTCGGGCAGGCCGCCGACTACACCGGCCGCCGCAGGCCGTTCGTGCTCGGCGGCTACAGCCTCGGCGCGATCGGCAAGCTCGTCATCGCCCTGGCCGCAGGCTGGCCCCTGGCCCTGGCCGGCCGCTTCACCGACCGCCTCGGCAAAGGGATGCGGACGGCGTCGCGGGACGACCTCATCGCCGCCAACACGCGCCCCGGACAGCAAGGTCTCGCGTTCGGACTGCACCGCACCATGGACACGATGGGTGCGGTGCTCGGCCCCCTCGTCGCCCTCGTCCTGGTGCAGGCGGACGTCCCGCTGCGCTGGATCTTCGCCGTCGCCGCCATCCCCGGCGCCCTGAGCGTCGTCGCCATCGTCTTTCTCGTCAGGGAGCATCGGGAGACGCCGCAGCGCACGGCGTTCCGGCTGTCGCTGCCCGCCTCCCCCGCCTTCCGCTGGCTGCTCGCGGGGTCGCTGCTGTTCGCGGTGGGCAACTCCAGCGACACCTTCATCCTGCTCAAGGCACAGGACGTGGGCATGAGCACGAGCGCGGTGATCCTCTTCTACGTGCTCTACAACGTCGTGTACGCAGCCGGGTCGCTGCCGCTGGGCGGCCTCAGCGACCGCGTCGGCCAGTACCCAATGGTGATCGCCGGCTACCTGGTGTTCGCGGCGGTGTACGCGGGCTTCGCCGCCGCGGGGTCCGGCCGGACGCTCGCGGTCCTGTTCGCGTCCTACGGCCTCTACATCGCGGCGACCGAAGGCACCAGCAAGGCGCTGATCGGGCGCGCCGTCCCGACCGGACGGCGCGCCTCCGCGCTCGGCCTCTACTACACGGCCACCGGCCTCGCGACGTTCGCGGCGAGCACCGTGGGCGGCCTGCTCTGGAGCGCCTGGGGCCCGTGGGCGACGTTCGCCTACGGGGCGCTGGCGGCGCTCGTCGCGGCCGGCCTCATGCTGGCCGGCCGCGGGCGCGTGCGCGGCGCGCTCGCGCCGGAGTAGACCGCGCTCGCCGGCTGGACGCAGCCGGACCAAGTCGCGCACCACGAGGAGCGCCGCGCCCCAGGGTCCGGCGCGACGGGCATACGGCGCTGCCCCTGTCGCGCCGTATCTCGAGCGGATACGATGCCCTCACGACCGGCCGACCATCTCTGGAGGGGAGACATGGCCCGGACCTGCCCGGCCTGCGGGCGCGCCAACGACGACGACGCGAGCTTCTGCCAGGAGTGCGGATCCGCCGTCGAGGGCACGACGGAGGCGCGGCGGTCGTCTCCGCAGCCGCCGCCGGCCGGTTCCGGCGCCCCCGACCGGCCGGCCGCGGGGCCGCCACCCGGAGGCAGGCGCGCTGCGACGTGGCTGGTGGTGCTCGTCGTCGCCGTGGTCATCGCGGTCATCGCCGCCGCCGCGCTGCTGCTCTTCCCGCGCGGCGAAAGCCGGGACGCCGGCGACCAGTCGCCGGCGCCGTCGGCCGGTGCCACCGTCGGCGTCTCTCCCTCGCCGGCGCTCGGCCGGTACCTCGCCGGCGCCGTCGGCGCCAAGGCCGACCGGCTCGCCGCCATCGGTGAGGACGGCACCGTCCGACCCCTCGCCGACTTCGGCGATGCCCAGGTCCGGACGATCGCGTACGCGCCCGACGGCAAGTGGCTGGCGTGCGTCGCCGGCACGCACGAGCGCAGCGAGCTGTGGCTCTTCGACACGGCGACCGGGGACGCGCGGCAGGCCACGGCCGACACGCCGGACGTACTCGCCGTGGACAGCGTCGCCTGGCTGTCGGCCACCGAGCTGCTCGTCGCCGGGTACACGGAGCCGCCCAGGGCCGCCGGTCAGAACGCCGATCTCCTGGTCTACGACATCACGACCCGGAGATTCTCGCCGCTCCTCGATGCGGGCGGCGTCTCGCTCCGCGGCGTAGCCGTCAGTGCCTCCCGGGAGGGGGCCGAGGTCGCGTTCGTCAGTTACACCGACGTCAAGGCGGGCCGGTACGGGACGACGGGCAAGGAGCACCTCAGGGTACTGGACCGCGCGTCCGGCACGGTGACCGAGCTGGATGCGAGCAAGGCCTTCTTCGACGTCAACGCGCGGGCGTTCGACGAGCCGCTCATCTCCCCGAGCGGCGAGGCGCTCATCTACCGGCGCGCCGGCAGCGACGTCGGCACGAGCTACACGGTAGTGGGCGCCGACGGGGGGATCCTGATGCCGGCCAAGGAGGCGCAGTACCCGGCCGGCTACGCCTGGGACCCGGACGGGACCAGGGTCGTCTTCACGGGGGTCCCGCCCAGGCGCTTCGGGCGCCTGACCTTCTGGGTCTTCGACACGGAGACGGGGGACGGGCCGGTCGTCCTGGCGAGACACAAGGGCGTCTTCGTCCAGGACCTCTCCTGGTCCCCGGATGGGGAGACCATCGCCTGGGCCGCGTACGACGAGGACACGGACCACACCGGCACCATCTACCTCATGCCGGCCGCCGGCGGCGAAACGACGGCCTTCGCCGAGAGGGCGCTGTCGCCGGTCTGGGCGCCGAGCGCGGCGCCCTCGCTGCAGACCTCGCCGAGCCCATGACGTGACCCGCACCCGCGTGCGGCGCAGTGGGGCCCGGCGCGCTCGCCCCGGTCAGTCCGACTCGCGCCGGGCCAGCCCGGTTCGCGCGTCGCTCACCGGCTCCTGGTGCATCAGTCCAGCGTGATGAGTCCCGTGCGGAGGGCGTACTTGACGACCTCGGTGACGTCGTGCAGGTCGAGCTTGCGCATCGCATTGGCGCGGTGGCTGTCCACCGTCTTGCGGCTCAGGCCGAGCTGCTCCGCGATCTGCTGGTTCGAGTTCCCGTCGGCGATGAGCTTGAGGACCTCACGCTCGCGCGCGGTCAGGGCTTCGCCGCCCGCGGCGTTGCCGGCGGCCTCCCCCCTGGTCACGCGCAGGTAGTCGCCGATGAGCGTCGCGGCGATCGGTGGGTAGAGGAAGGACTCCCCCGCGTGGACCTCGTGGATGGCCCTCACCAGGTCCTCCGTGACCACGCGCTTCAGCACGTAGCCGGAGGCCCCGGCCTGGATGATCTGGACGACGTACTCGTGATCGTCGTACATGCTCAGGATGAGCACGCGTACGTCGTCGTACTTCTCCCTGATGAGCCGCGTGGCCTCCAGACCGTTCATGCGCGGCATCACGATGTCCATGATGACGACATCGGGCCGCAGTCGTGGAACCTGCTCCAGGGCCTCCTGCCCGTCCGCGGCCTCTCCCACGACCGTGATGTCCGGCTCGCGAGCGAGCAGTGCGTGGACTCCCTCGCGAAGGATGGCGTGGTCGTCGACGAGCAGCACCTTGATCTGCTCTTTGGTCCTGGCGGCGTTCATGTCATCTCCTCACCAAGCGCTTCGCTGGCCAATGGTATGACGACGTACAACCTGGTCCCCCTGCCGAGGGCCGACTCGATGTTCACCGACCCGCCGGCGAGCTCGATGCGCTCCTTCATCGACAGCAGGCCGACGCCCACGTGACCGTCGCGGTGCAGGGTGTCTCCACCGCTGAAGCCCCTTCCGTTGTCGATGACCGCCAGGCTGACGAACCCGGGCTTGGTGACCAGCCGGACGTGGATCTTGGTCGCGTCCGCGTGCTTGACCGCGTTCGCGAGCGCCTCCTGCGTCACACGGTACAACGCGGTCTCCACCTCGCCGGGCAACCGGAGGCTCGCCTCATCGAAGTCGGTGACGATCTCCGGTCCCGCACCCTGGAGATGGGACTGGATGTACCAGCGAAGAGTGGGGACGAGACCGAAGTCGTCGAGCATCACCGGTCTCAGGTCGTAGACGATCAGCTTGATCTCATCCATGGTGTGGGTGATCAGCGTCTTGCAGTTCACCACCTGGGCATGCGCGCCCGCCGGGTCGTGGTCCTGGATGGCGTGGTCGCAGAGATCGAGATGCACGAGAGTGGCCGCGAGTGTCTGGCTCGTCTCGTCGTGCAGCTCGCGGCCGATCCGTCTCCGCTCCTCCTCGATACCGCCGAGTTGCCGCTCGGCGTACGAGAGCGACTCCCGGCCGAGGCGCCGGCACATCGCGTTGTAGGAGCTCGCCAGGCGCCGGAGGCCGCCGTCGCCGCGGCGTTCCTCTACCTGACAGTCGAACTCTCCCTTGTGGACCGACTCCATCGCGCGCGTGAGATCGGCCAGGACCTTGGCCGCGGTCCCCACCACCCGGAGGTTCGCGACGATGCGGGCAGCCAGGCCGCAGAGGACGAGAGCGGCGACGGCCACACCCGGCGCGGCGCCGCCCTCCCGAGCCGCCAGCACGAGCGCGGCGCCGAGCACGACGGCGACGATGACGGCGTTGACGACGACGACCCGGCCGACCAGCGGTCGGGCCACGAGGCGGGCCTTCGTCGCGTCCCGGGACGCCGTCATCCGGACGGGAGGTCGAGGGGTTGAGCCAGCTCTATGGAGAACTCGGCCCACTTGCCCGGCTCGGAGCGCGCCCGGATGCGTCCGTTGTGCAGCTGCATGATCCTCCAGGAGGTGTACAGACCGACGCCGGTCCCACGCTTGTTCGCCCCACCCGAGGATCGCAATCGCGAGAACCGCTGGAACAGCCGTCCCCGGTCCTCGGGCATGAATCCCTGGCCCTCGTTCCACACCGAGACCTCGAGGCGGTCTTCGTCGCGGACCACCCGCAGACGGATCTCCCCCCCCGGCCGGCCGTACTTGGCCGCGTTGCCCAGGAGGTTGACGAGCACGATCCGGAGGAGCGCGGGATCGCACTCGGCCGTCACGGCGCCCGGCGGAAGGTCGAGCTGCAGGCGCATCTGCACCTGATCGATCTGCGCACGCACGAGGTCGATGGACGGCGCGACGATCTCCTCCACGACGTCCACGCCGGAACGGCGCGCCAGCTCCAGCCCGCCACCGTCGATGCGCGCGAGCTCGAGGTAGTCCTGGACGAGGTCCAGCAGGTACTGGCCCTTGCTGATGACGCGCTCCATCTTGTCGACCTGCTGCGGCTCGAGCGGCCCCAGGTACCCCTCCGTCAGCAGCCGTGTGTCGGTCACGATCGAGGCGATCGGATTCTTGATCTCGTGACTCACGAACGCGAGCATCTCGAGGTAGGCGTGGTTCGCGGCCGTGAGCTGCTCGATGCGCCAGGCCTTGTCCACCGCCTGGCTCAGCCGCTCGGAGATCGCCATCTCGAGCTGAACGTGGTGGGCGTCGAACGCGCGCGCGCGGCACGAATCCCTGAAGAGGAACCCCACGACGCGGCCCTCGACCACGAGAGGGCAGGTGAGGCTGGAGCGCACGCCCTCACGGACGAGCAGTCCGGAGGCGTGGCTGCTCGGATGGTCCCGGGCGTGCGCGACGAGGTCGTCGATGATGCGCGGCTCGCCGCTCTTGATGACGTGGTCCAGCGAGCCGCCCTTGAGGTCCCCTGCGTATCCCTTGGTCAGCAGCAGCGGGTGATACTCCGCGCGGGCGTACTGCGCGAACAGGCGGCGGCCACTCTCGTCCACGAAGGCAAGCCCGATCCGGTCGCACGGGATCAGCGAGCGCGTCCCCTCGAAGAGGAAGTCGGCAAGGTCGTTGAGCGACTGCTTGGCGGCGACCTTCTGGTTGATCATCCGCAAGGTCGCCCGCTCTGAGTCGCTGATACGCGTGCGACTCGCGCGCCCGCGGAACGGATCCAGGTACCGAAGCGTGGACTGCAGACTCACGGCCGCCCCCCCAGACGAACGACAGACCCGAGCGACGGTGCTGAGTCCTCCATAGGATACCTACCCTAGACAGCTGCGCACGTCCCTCCCGCCACGATAGCGCCCGCGATGCGCCGTAGCAACACTCGTCAGGCTCGCAGGTAGGGCGTTCACCTGCTTCTCAGCGAGCGAAGGCGACCCGCGTCGACTTCGGCCGTGTCGCCAGTTCTAGGGTGTTCAACCTATTTGTGCTCATATTCACTTGATTCCTTCTAGGTCGTCGCTAGTATCGATTCGTAGGGTGGCGGGAGCCGACGGCTGCGTGCCGGTGCCATCGGCGGCCATGGGGATGGAGGGTGCGATGAGGATCGGCGTCTACATCTGCAGGGTCAACGCCGAGACGGAGGGTGGCGCCAACCTCGAGTCGGTAGGGCTCTACGTGGCGAACCTTCCACAGGTGGAGGTGGTGCGATCGCTCGGCCTGCTGCCCCGGCTCGACCCGGAGGCCCTGGCCGACGACATCGCCGCCGCCGAGCTCGACAGGATCGTGATCGCGGGAGACTCGCCCGGGTTCTTCAAACCGGCCTTCACCCGCGCGATGGCCCTCGCGGGACGCGAGCCCGATGAGGTCAGGCTGGCGTCGTTCCGCGAGCACGGCGTGAGCGGCGAGGGCGCGACGGAGCGCGCCAAGGCGATCGCCGCCTGCGCCGTGTACGGCGTGCCGTTCACGCTGGCGGCCCGGCCGAGCGACACCAAGTGGACCTCGGCCGCCCTGGTGATCGGCGGTGGGATCGCCGGCATCCAGGCGGCGCTCGAGATCGCGGACGGAGGCAAGAAGGTCTACCTGGTCGAGCGCGCGGGCACCATCGGCGGCCACATGGCCATGTTCGACAAGACGTTCCCCACGCTGGATTGCTCAGCCTGCATCCTCACGCCGAAGATGGTCGCGGTCGGCCAGCACGAGATGATCGACCTGCTCAGCTACTCGGAGATCGAGTCGATCAGCGGTGTCCCCGGCTCCTACCGGGTCACGGTGCTGCGGCACGCGCGCCGGGTGGACGAGGACGCTTGCGTGGCCTGTGGCATCTGCAGCGACGTGTGCCCGGTGCGCGTGCCCAGCGAGTTCGACGCCGGCATCGCCGAGCGCAAGGCCATCTACATCCCCTTCCCGCAGGCCGTGCCCAACGCCTACCTCGTCGATGAGGCGTCGTGCACCTGGGTGCAGACCAACGGCCAGAAGTGCGGCGCCTGCGCCAAGAAGTGCCCCAAGGAGTGCATCGACCTCGACGCCCGGGGCGACGTACTGCAGCTCGAGGTCGGCAGCGTGATCGTCGCCACCGGCTACGAGACCCTCGACGCCTCGCGGCTCGACCGCTACGGCTACGGCATCCACCCGAACGTCCTGACCGCGCTGGAGTTCGAGCGCCTGACCAACGCGTCCGGCCCCACGGGCGGCAGGATCGTCACCAAGTCGCTCAAGTACGACAAGCGCAAGAAGGCGGATGAGTGGGTGTTCGACCCCGAGGGCGAATCGCCGAAGAGCGTGGCGATCATCCACTGCGTCGGCTCCAGGGACACGAACTACAACGCCTACTGCTCCCGAGTCTGCTGCATGTACTCCCTCAAGTTCGCGCACCTCGTCAAGGAGAAGCTGCCCGGGGCGGCCTGCTACGAGTTCTACATCGACATGCGCGCCTTCGGGAAAGGGTACGAAGCCTTCTTCGAGCGCATCCGCGACGAAGGCACGTTCATCGTCCGTGGCCGATCGGCGACCGTGACCGAGCACGCCGGCCAGATGATGGTCAAGGGCGAGGACATCCTGAGCGACAGCGTCGTGGAGTTCCCCGTCGACATGGTCCTGCTCGCCGTCGGGCTTGTCCCGGCGGAGCGGTCGGACGAGCTGGCGCGCATGCTGGGCATCCCGCGCGACGACGACGGCTGGTTCACCGAGGCCGACTACAACGGCGACCCCACCGGGACGGAGCGGGGCGGCGTGTACGTGGCCGGCGTGTGCCAGGGACCAAAGGACATCCCGGACACGGTGGCCCAGGCATCGGCGGTCGCGGCGAAGGCCCTCGGGGGGGCGATAACCGGACGCGGGCTCCAGAGTCTCACGAGCCTCAGCCTGTCCGACATCGAGGCCCGGGCCAAGAACCTCGTTCCGGCGTCCTAGGAGGTGGCGATGGCGATCAGGGCCAATCCCAAGCTGATCGAAGAGCTCGAACCCTATGGGGCCGAAGACGTCATGAAGTGCTACCACTGCGGCAACTGCTCCGCGGTGTGCCCCTTCTCGGCCGACCCGTACGTCTTCCCGCGCAAGCCGATGCGCTACCTGCAGATGGGCCTCGAGGACAAGCTGAAGGGGCAACTCGACCCGTGGCTCTGCTACTACTGCGGGGAGTGCTCCGACCAGTGCCCGCGCGACGCGGAACCGGGCGAGACGATGATGAGCCTGCGGCGCTGGCTCACGGCGCGCTACGACTGGACGGGGATCTCGCGTCTCTTCTACCGCTCGTGGCGCTGGGAGCTCGGCGCGATCGTGCTGGTGGCGTTCATCACCGCGATCGCGTTCACGCTGTACGGGCTCTCGCAAGGCAGTCTCGCCGACTACGACGGCCCGAACGCCTTCCTGCCCAGCTCGAGCATCCACATCTTCGACTGGGTGCTCGCCGGCGTGCTGCTTGCCTTCCTGCTGAGCAACGCCGCCCGCATGTGGTGGTTCACCATGGGCCGTGACAAGACGTTGCCGACGAGCCTGCGCAGCTACGTCGGCAGTCTCTGGTTGCTGCCGGCGCACTTCCTCACGCAGATGCGTTACAGCCAGTGCGACCGCAAGGGACCGTGGGTGACGCACCTCGCGCTCATGCTGAGCTACGTGGTCATGCTGGTGCTCATCATGTTCTTCCTCGCCGAGATGGCAAGCGGACCGGCGGTGGACTGGCGCGTGCACGTGCTCGGCTACCTGGCGACGGCAGGACTCGTGATCTCGACGATCCTCTTCCTGCGGAACCGGCTCAAGAGGACGGCGGCGCAGTACCGGCACTCGCACGAGTCGGACTGGATCTTCCTTGTCCTGATCCTGACAGTCGCCCTGACCGGCATCCTGCAGCACATCCTGCACCGCAGCGGCCTGGACGCGGCGGCCAACGTGACCTACATCGTCCACCTCGCGCTGGTCGTCCCGATGCTCGCGCTCGAAGTGCCGTTCAGCAAGTGGTCCCACCTCGCCTACCGGCCGCTCGCCATGTATCTGGCCCAGGTGAGGGCGACCGCACTCGCTCGCTCACGGCGGGGCGACGAAGAGTCGCGGCGGGGCGCGGAGCCGGCCGCGCCGCTCCGGGCGGCTTGAGGAGGTGGGCGCCATGGCAGAGCCCAGAACGGGTGTGTTCATCTGCAACTGCGGCACGAACATCGCCAAGGTGATCGACTGCGACGCGGTCGTGGAGGCCGCCTCCGCCATGCCGGGCGTCGTGGTGGCGCGTTCGTACAAGTACATGTGCTCCAACCCCGGCCAGGAGATGATCGCCCAGGACATCGGCGATCACGGCCTCGAGCGCGTCGTGGTCGCTGCCTGCAGCCCGCGGATGCACGAGCAGACGTTCCGGCGCGCCGCCGAGACGGCGGGCCTCAACCCCTATCTCGTCGAGATGGCCAACATCCGCGAGCAGTGCAGCTGGGTCCACGACGATGCCGGTGCGGCGACCGAGAAGGCCGAGGATCTGGTGCGCGGGGCCGTCCTGCGGGTCGCCTACCACGAGCCGCTCGAGCGGCTCTCCGTGGACATGTGCCCCCATACGCTGGTCATCGGCGGCGGCATC
>JBLMXT010000169.1:0-3807 GCA_050257915.1 Deltaproteobacteria bacterium | reverse complement strand
GAGCTCCTGGAACTTGCCGATGGAGAGCGCCGGCGGCGCCCACGTGTACCGGCGCGCGATCACCTCGTCCACCGTCTCGAGCAGTCCGACGTCGAGCGCCATCTGGGCGCCGCCGCCCGAGCGGAAGTCCGGCAGGACCTTGACGATGCTCACGGCGGCGCCTCGGCGACTCGGAGGGTGGCGGCGGGCGGCGCGGAGCGCAGCCTCAGGCGCCGCCCTCCTCGTCCTCCGGGAACCGCTGCTTCACCACGGGGCGGCGGGCGGCCTGCGCCTCGTCGAGCCGCCGCACCGGCAGCGTCACCGGCGCCTCGCGCAGCAGCTCCGGCTGCTCCTTCGCCTCGCGGGCCACGCTCCGGAACGCCTCGACCAGACGGTCGAGCGCGTCCTTCGACTCGGTCTCCGTCGGCTCGACCATGAGCGCCTCGTCGACGATGAGCGGGAAGTACGTGGTCGGCGGGTGCACGCCGTAGTCGAGCAGACGCTTGGCCACGTCGAGGGCGCGCACGCCCTCCTGCTTGAGCGGCGTCGCCGAACCCACGAACTCGTGCATGCAGCGCCGGTCGCCGTAGGGCAGGTCGAGCAGCTCGCGCACGCCCTCCATCACGTAGTTGGCGTTCAGCACGGCCGTCTCGCTGACCTCGCGCAGGCCCTCCGCGCCCAGGCTGCGGATGTACGTCCAGGCGCGCACCAGCACGCCGAAGTTGCCGTAGAAGGTGCGCACCTTGCCGATGGACTGCGGACGGTCGTACTGGAAGAAGAGGCGACCGTCCTCGCCCTTCTCCACCAGCGGCACCGGCAGGAATGGCGCCAGGGAGTCGCGGACCACGATGGGGCCGGCGCCGGGGCCGCCGCCGCCGTGCGGCGTGCTGAACGTCTTGTGCGTGTTGAAGTGGACGATGTCGAAGCCCATGTCGCCGGGGCGGCTGATGCCGAGCACGGCGTTGGCGTTGGCGCCGTCGTAGTACAGGAGGCCGCCGGCGTCGTGCACCAGACGGGCGATCTCGGTGATGTGCTCGTCGAACAGCCCCAGCGTGTTGGGGTTGGTGAGCATCAGGCCGGCGATGTCGCCCTCGTCGATGATGGCGCGCAGCGCGTCGAGGTCCACGCCGCCGCGCGGGTCGCTCGAGACGGGAGCGGGGACGAAGCCGGCCATGACGACGCTCGCGGGGTTCGTGCCGTGCGCCGTGTCCGGGATGATGATGCGCTTGGGGTCGCGGCCCTCGGCCAGGTGGGCCGCGCGGATGACCAGCAGGCCGGTGAGCTCGCCGTGCGCTCCCGCCGCCGGCTGCAGCGTGGTCGCGTGCAGGCCGGAGATCTCGGCGAGCCAGCGCTCGAGCTCGTGCATCAGCTCGAGCGCGCCTTGCAGCAGCGACTCCGGCTGGTAGGGGTGGAGGCCGGAGAAGCCGTCGAGCCGCGCCGCCAGCTCGTTGACCCGCGGGTTGTACTTCATCGTGCACGAGCCCAGCGGGTAGCTGCCGCTGTCCACGCCGTAGTTGAGTGTGCTGAGACCGGTGAAGTGGCGCAGCAGGTCGATCTCGCCGATCTCGGGGAGGCGCGCCGGCGCGGAGCGGCGCAGGGCGTCCGGAACGAGCTCGGCGGCGGGCACCGCGGGGACGCCGAGCTCGGGCAGCGTGTACGCACGCCGGCCCGGGCTGGACTTCTCGTAGATGGTCGTGCGGTCGCTGTCGGCCGGACGGCAGACGGGGGCGGCCGCGTGGGTCACGGGCGTGTCGCCGCGCTCAGCCACGGTCCGCCTCCTCGCCGGCGAGGACGCGGCCGAGCGCGCCGGCAAACGCGTCGAGGTCGGCGCGCGTGCGCTTCTCGGTCACGGCCACGAGGAGGACGTCGTCGAGTGACTCCCCGTCGAACTGGCCGGCGAAGCGGCCTGCGGCCACGCCGGCCAGGAAGCCCTCCGGCACCAGCGCCTCGACCACCCCGGTCGCCGGCCGCGGCAGCCGCACGGCGAACTCGCGGAACACGGGTCCCTCGGTGAAGGCCGTCACGCCCGGCAGCGCCAGCAGGCGCTCGCGCAGGTAGGCGGCCTTGCGCGCGCAGTGCAGGCCGAGCTCCGGCAGGCCCTGCTTGCCCAGCCAGCTCAGGTAGACGAGCGTGGCCAGCGCGCTGAGCGCGTGATTGGAGCAGATGTTGCTCGTAGCCTTGTCGCGGCGGATGTGCTGCTCGCGCGTCTGCAGCGTGAGCACGAAGCCGCGCCTGCCCTCGAGGTCGACGGTCTCGCCGACGAGGCGGCCGGGGATGCGGCGCATGAGCCTGGTGGTGACGGCCATGTAGCCGATGCCCGGGCCGCCGAAGTTCATGGCGTTGCCGAGCGCCTGGGCCTCGCCGACGACGATGTCGGCGCCCAGCCGTCCGGGCGCCTCGAGCAGGCCCAGCGAGACCGGGTCGGCGACCACCACGAGCAGCGCGCCGGCCGCGTGCGCCAGCTCGGCGACGGCGGGCAGGTCCTCGAGCGCGCCGAAGAAGTTGGGCTGCTGGACGACGACCGCCGCCGTGCCCTCGCCGACCGCGGCGGCGAGCGCGTCCAGGTCGGTGGCCGCGCCCGCCCGCAGACCCACGGTCCGCGGGCGCGGCCCGTACCCAGCCGACTCGGTGGCGAGCACCTGGCGGTACTCGGGGTGCACGCCGGCCGAGAGCACGACCTCGCCGCGCCGCGTCTGCACGCCGGCGAGGATGGAGGCCTCCGTGAGCGCCGTGCCGCCGTCGTACATGGAGGCGTTGCTGACGTCCATCCCGGTAAGTTCGCAGATCGCCGTCTGGAACTCGAAGATGGTCTGGAGCACGCCCTGGCTGCGCTCCGGCTGGTAGGGCGTATAGGCGGTGAGGAACTCGCCGCGGCTGACGACGGCGTCGACCACGGCGGGCACGTAGTGGTCGTAGACGCCGGCGCCGAGGAAGCTCACCAGCTGGGTCGCCGGCACGTCCTCGCCGGCGAGCCGGCGCAGCTCGGCGACGACCTCGGACTCGCTGAGGCCGGCGGGCAGCGCCAGCGGCTCCCGCCTGCGGACCTCCTCGGGGATCTCCGAGAAGAGGTCGTCGACGCTGGAGGCCCTGACGGCCGCCAGCATCTCCCGCAGGTCGTCCGGACTGTGTGCGACGTAGCTGGTGGGGCTCACGACGCGTCAGGCCTCGTCGAGGAACTTCTTGTAGGCTTCTGCGTCCATGAGCTCGCCGAGCTCGCTCGGGGCGGTCATGCGCACGCGGATGAGCCAGCCCTCGCCGTAGCAGTCCTCGTTGACCCGCTGCGGCTCGTCCTGGAGCGCGTCGTTGACCTCCACGATCTCGCCGGTGAGCGGCGAGTACACGTCGCTCACCGCCTTGACCGACTCGAGCTCGCCGTAGGGCTTGCCGGCCGTCACTTCGTCGCCCACCGCGGGCAACTCGGCGTAGACGATCTCACCCAGCGCATCCTGCGCGAACCACGTGATGCCGAAGATCGCGTCCTCTTCCTCGACGCGCACCCAATCGTGCTCCTTGTAGTACCGCAGCTCCTGAGGATACGTCTCGTCGGCCATCGTGCCTCCCCGGTCGTCGCACTCGCTCGCCGTTCGACTTTCGAACCTGCCCGGGCCGCGCGTCCGAGAAACGCCCGGCCTGAGGACCGCCGCCCCGCCGGCAACGAAAAAAGACAGGGTGGAGTACCCACCCTGTCTGACGGCCGGCGCCGCGGCGGCGGCGCCTGTCATCCGGGGGCCCGTCCGGCCGCGTTCCGTTTGCCTGAGAGTTTCGGCGCACGCGCTCGCGCCTTGCCCCTTCGGCGCCCGCCTGCGAGGCGGACTCTCACGCGGCTTT
>JBLMXT010000168.1:0-3978 GCA_050257915.1 Deltaproteobacteria bacterium | reverse complement strand
AGCCCGACTGGTACATGGGCTGGCTCGAGGGCGGGGTACGCATGATGCCCGGCTGGGACATCCAGATCGGCGGCCTGCTGATCCCGGCGCTGTTCTGGCCGGCGGTGGTGCTGCCGGGCCTCATCTTCACGCCCCTGTTCCTGGTGCCGTGGATCGACTGGGTCGCGAACCGGGACGGCGCCTTCCACAACGTGCTGCTGCTGCCCGGCCAGCACCCCGCGCGCGCGGCGGTGGCCGCGGGGTTCATCACGTTCCTCACGGTGCTGCTGGTGGCCGGCGGCAACGACGTCTTCGCGTTCGTCTACGGCTGGTCGCAGCCCTGGCTCCTCGAGATCCTGCAGTGGCTGACCATCGTGCTGCCGCCGCTCGTGGCGGTCCTCACCTACGCGCTGATGCGCGCCGGGGCCCGGCGTTGGGCGTCCACGGTGCGCTGAACGAGGCGGCCGCCGCGGGCGGCCGCTCAGAGGAGCTGGTCGGCGACGGCCGCCGCCAGCACGAGCGCGAGGCACGGCCCCGTGGCCTTGAAGAGCGACCACGCGGCGGCGCCGGTCGGCCGCTCCAGCAGGCGCACGGTCAGTGCCCACAGCAGCACCACGGCGGCGACCGCGCCGGCCGCGTAGACGGCGCCGAAGAGGCCCGCGCCGAGCGGCGCCGCCAGCACCACTGTGAGCGCGGCGACGAACCCTGCGATCAGGCGGCGAGTGGCCGCCTCGCCGTAGCGCGCGGGCGGCGTGGGGATGCCCGAGGCGCGGTAGTCGTCGCCGAGGGCGAGGGTGAGCGCCCACGAGTGCGGCGGCGACCAGACCGGGATGAGCACGCAGAGGAAGAGCATGACGCCGGACCAGGCCGCGCCGGTCGCGGCCCAGCCGATCAGGGCGGGGAAGACGCCGGCCAGCCCGCCCGGCACGGCGCTCAGCGCGGTGCGCGGTTTGAGCAGCAGCGTGTAGACCACCACGTAGTAGAACGCGCCGAGAAGCGCGAAGACGGCGGCGAGGCCGCCGGCGACGGCCCAGAGGGCAGCCGCCCCGGCGGCCACGGCGGCCAGACCGGCGACCGCGCCGCGCGCCGGCGCGAGACGGCCGGAGGCCGTGGGGCGCCGGCGCGTCCGCGCCATGCTCCGGTCCACGTCACGCTCGATGACGTTGTTGAGCAGGGCCGCGCCGCCGACGGTGAGCGCGGTGGCCACGAGCACCGCGAGCGCGCGCCACGCCGCCGGGCTGCCGCAGAGCAGCATCGCGGCCAGCACGGTGACGAGGAAGAGCGCGACGATGCGCGGCTGCGCCGCCCTGACGTAGTCCATGGGCGCCATTCTAGTGTGGGGGTGCACGTCGGCGCCCCGCCGGTCGTCTCGACGGCGGCGGGGACTGCCGCATCGCCGTCGATTCGTGGGATGATAGGCGCGCAGCGCCGCGGGGGCGGCGCCGGACGAGGGGGAGGAGTGCCCGGGAGCGTCGAGGAGGAGCGTCGCGTGTGGCGGGGGCCGGCCGTGGCCTTCATCGCGGCCGCCGTGGTGCTGGCCGCCCTGGTGCTCGGCGGCTGCGGCTCGCCGGACATCCTGCGCTCGGAGGGCTCGGCCGGCAACGAGATCGTCACGCTGGCCAAGTGGATCTTCGGCATCCTCGCCTTCGTCCTCATCACCGTCTGGGGGATCCTCTTCTTCGTCATCGTCACGGGCAGGGGCAGGCGCGAGCAGGACGCCTCGCAGACCAAGGGCAACCTGCGCATCGAGATCATCTGGACGGCCATCCCCGCGGTGATCGTCACCGTGCTGTTCATCCTGACCGTCGTGATCACCAACCGCATCGACATGCCGGCCAGGGGCGCGCAGTTCACGGCGATCGGCCGGCAGTGGTGGTGGGATTTCGACTACAAGGACCTGGGCTTCAAGTCGCCCAACGAGATCTACGCGCCGGTGGACCGCATGACCTCGATCGACGTGGAGTCCGCCGACGTGATCCACTCGTTCTGGGTGCCGCAGATGGGCGGCAAGATCGACATGATCCCGGGGCACGTGAACCACATCCACTTCGTGCCCCTCAAGACCGGTGAGTACCTCGGCGAGTGCTCCGAGTTCTGCGGCGTCCAGCACGGCAAGATGCGCTTCCTCTTCGTCGTGGTGACGCCCGAGGAGTACACCGCCTGGGTCGAGCGGCAGCAGCGGCCGGCGGCCAAGGCGACGGGCGCCGAGGCCGTCGCCGGCGAGAAGGTCATCGCCAGCGTGGGCTGCGGCAGCTGCCACGCCATCCGCGGCACGGCGCTCAAGGGTACCTTCGGGCCGGACCTCACGCACTTCGGCAGCCGCAGGGGCATCGCCGCCTACACGCTGCGCAACACGCCCGAGAACCTGCTGCGCTGGATCCAGGACACGCAGGGCGTCAAACCCGAGTGCAACATGCCCAACGTGCCGCTGCCGCTGGTGCAGCAGCAGCAACTGGTCGCCTACCTTGAGGAGCTCAAGTGAGCCGCCGGCAGGCCATCGACCAGGGCGCCGGAGGGACGCCGCTCCCCGGCGTGGGCATCCCGCCGGCCGGCGTCCCGCAGGCGGCGCCGGGCGCCGCCCACGCCGCCGAGCGCGGCGGCATCGGCGCCTGGCTCACCACGACGGACCACAAGAAGATCGGCCTCATGTACATCGGCACGGCGCTGGTGTTCTTCCTCATCGCCGTGGTCTTCGCCATGCTCATGCGCACTCAGCTCATCAGGCCGGGCATGGGGCTGCTCTCGCCGCAGGCCTACAACGAGATCTTCTCCATGCACGGCACGACGATGGTGTTCCTCTTCGGCATGCCCATCCTCATCGGCCTGGCCAACTACCTGCTGCCGCTGCAGATCGGCGCGCGCGACATGGCGTTCCCGCGCGCCAACGCGCTCAGCTACTGGCTGCTGCTGTTCGGCGGGCTCGTCCTGTACGCCAGCTTCCTCTTCGGCGGCGCGCTGGACACGGGCTGGTTCAGCTACGCGCCGCTCACGGAGAAGGCGTTCTCGCCGCACGACGGCGTCACCTTCTGGATCGTCTCGCTGGTGCTGCTGGGGGGCTCGTCGATCCTCGGCTCGATGAACTTCATCGTCACGTGCCTGCGCTTCCGCGCCAAGGGCATGGGCCTCTGGCAGATGCCCATCTTCTCCGTGGCCACCTTCATCAACTCGTTCCTCATCCTCTTCGCCATCCCCAGCCTCAGCGCCGCGCTGGCGTTGCTGTACTTCGACCGCCAGTTCGGCACCAACTTCTTCGACCCGACCGGCGGCGGCGACCCGATCATCTGGCAGCACCTCTTCTGGTTCTTCGGCCACCCCGAGGTGTACATCCTCATCCTGCCGGCGTTCGGCATCATGAGCGAGGTCGTGCCGGTGTTCTCGCGCAAGCCGCTGTTCGGGCGCAGCTCCATGGTCGTGATGCTGGGTGTGATCGGCATCCTCGGGTTCCTCGTGTGGGCGCACCACATGTTCGCGACGGGGCTACCCAACCTGTTCAACGCGATCATGGCCGGCACCAGCATGCTGATCGCCATCCCCACGGGGGTGAAGATCTTCAACTGGCTGGCGACGATGTGGGGCGGCGCGCTGCGCTTCACCACCTCGCTGCTGTACGCCTGCGGCCTCATCGCCCTGTTCACCGTGGGCGGCATCACCGGCGTCACGCTGGCCGTCGTGCCGTGGGACTGGCAGGTGACCGACACCTACTACGTCGTCGCCCACTTCCACAACGTGCTGCTCGCGGGCACCGTGTTCGCCGCCTTCGCCGGCATCTACTACTGGTTCCCCAAGATGACGGGCCGGTTCCTCTCCGAGCGCCTCGGCAAGGTGCAGTTCTGGTTCACCGCCGTCGGCTTCGCCGTCACCTTCTTCCCCATGTACGCCCTCGGGATCCTGGGCATGCCGCGACGGGTCTACACCTACGCCGCCGACGTCGGCTGGAACGAGCTGAACCTGGTGTCGTCGATCGGCGGCTTCATCCTCGCGACGGGGTTCCTGCTCCTG
>JBLMXT010000167.1:0-2873 GCA_050257915.1 Deltaproteobacteria bacterium | reverse complement strand
CGGGGCGCCGACAGGCGCCCCGGCCCTCCGTCTTCTGCTCCACTTGAGCTGTCTGCGCGTCCCTCGGCAGCCTGGCTCTTGCATCGCCTGCTTCGTTGTGGTAGATTTTTCGGCCGTGCGTTACCTGCGGCCATACCTCGATTCCTCTGGTGTGGTGTGCTCTTTTTCCCAGTCACTGCTTAGCTAGAGGAGACTCGCTTGAACGAGCCCCAGGCGCCTCGCGTGCGTACGTCCTTCGCCAAGCTCGATCAGCCGCTCCCGCTCCCCAACCTCATCGACATCCAGAAGAAGTCGTGGGATTGGTTCCTGAGCGACGGCTTGAGTGAGACCATCGCCGACATCAACCCGATCAAGGACTACTCCGAGAAGCTGCTCGTGCAGTTCGGGGAGCACCAGTTCGGCGAGCCGTCCAAGTCGCTGGCCGAGTGCCGCAACAAGGACATGACCTTCTCCGCCCCCCTCACGATGAAGGTCGCCTTCATCAACGAGGAGACGGGCGAGATCCGCGAGCAGTCGGTGTTCATGGGCGACTTCCCCATGATGACCGACCGCGGCACCTTCATCATCCACGGCACCGAGCGCGTGGTCGTCACGCAGCTCGTGCGCTCGCCCGGCGCCTACATCATGGAGCCCAAGCAGGCCGAGCGCGAGAAGCAGGTCCTGGTCGCCAACCTCATGCCCCAGCGCGGCTCGTGGCTCGAGCTCGAGATCGACAAGAAGGGCACCGTGAACGTGCGCATCGACCGCAAGCGCAAGTTCCCCGTGAGCGTCCTCCTGCGCGCCATGGGCTACGGCTCCAACGACGAGCTCATCGCCCTCTTCGACGACTCGGTGTACATCCGCAACACCCTCGAGAAGGACACGACCTCCTCGCAGGAGGAGGCGCTGGTCGAGCTCTTCCGCAAGCAGCGCCCCGGCGAGCCGCCGACCCTCGACGGCGCCACGGCGATGCTCAAGGGCCTGTTCTTCGACCCCAAGCGCTACGACCTCTCGCGCGTGGGGCGGCACAAGCTCAACGTGCGCCTGCACAACCACATCAAGCCGGCGGACCGGCCGGACGCGGACGTGCGCGTGCTCGTGAACGAAGACATCATCGAGCTCATCAAGCGGCTCATCTCCCTGCCGGGCAAGCTCGGCGTGCCGGACGACGCCAAGGACTACGCGGCCGAGGCCAACGCCTTCCTCGCCACGCGGCGCGAGGAGATCGCCCACGAGATCGACGAGTACGAGCACTTCGGCAACCGCCGCCTGCGCACCGTGGGCGAGCTGGTGCAGGACGCGTTCCGCATCGGCCTGGCGCGCATGGAGCGCGTCATCCGCGAGCGCCTCACCACCGAGGACCCGGACACCATCGTGCCGGCGACGCTGGTCAACATCCGGCCCGTCGTCGCCGCGCTCAAGGAGTTCTTCGGCTCCTCGCAGCTCTCGCAGTTCATGGACCAGACGAACTCGCTGTCCGGCCTCACGCACCGCCGCCGTCTGAGCGCGCTGGGCGCGGGCGGCCTCACGCGCGAGCGCGCGCCCATCGAGGTGCGCGACGTGCACCCCACCCACTACGGCCGCATGTGCCCCATCGAGACGCCGGAAGGCCCGAACATCGGCCTCATCGGCTCGCTCGCCTCGATGGCCACGGTGGACGAGTTCGGCTTCATCCGCGCCCCGTACCGCAAAGTGGTCAAGGGCAAGGTCACCGACGAGATCGTCTACCTGGACGCCTCCGAGGAGGAAGAGGAGATCGTCGACCCCAAGACCGGCGAGATCCGCTGGGTGACCATCGCCCAGGCCAACGCGGCCTTCGACAGCAAGACCGGCAAGTTCGAGGACGAGCTCATCCTGGCGCGCACGCGCGCCGGGGCCGACATCGTCCAGGTGCCGCCGGCCGACATCGACTACATGGACGTGAGCCCCACCCAGCTGGTGTCGGTGGCCACGGCCCTCATCCCGTTCCTCGAGCACGACGACGCCAACCGCGCCCTCATGGGCTCCAACATGCAGCGTCAGGCGGTGCCGCTGCTCCACGCCGAGGCGCCGTTCGTCGGCACCGGCATGGAGTTCCGCGCCGCCGTGGACACCGGCGACGTGGTCGTCGCCGAGCGCGGCGGCAAGGTCGCCTACGTCGACGCCGACCACATCGAGATCGACGCCGGCAAAGGCGAGGTCGACACCTACGACCTGGTCAAGTTCATGCGGTCCAACCAGGGCACGCTGATCCACCAGAAGCCCATCGTGTTCCCCGGCGACAAGGTGCCTGCCGGCGCCGTGCTCGCCGACGGGTCCTCCACCGACAGCGGCGAGCTCGCGCTCGGGCGCAACCTCCTGGTCGCCTTCATGAGCTGGGAGGGCTTCAACTTCGAGGACGCCATCATCCTCAGCGAGAAGGTCGTCAAGGACGACCTGCTCTCCTCGATCCACATCGAGGAGTACGAGGTCGACGCACGCACGACCAAGCTCGGCGACGAGGAGATCACGCGCGACATCCCCAACCGCTCGGAGGAGTCGCTCAAGGACCTCGACGAGCGCGGCATCGTGCGCATCGGCGCCGAGGTCAACTCCGGCGACCTCCTGGTGGGCAAGGTCACCCCCAAGGGCGAGACCGAGCTGACCGCCGAGGAGAAGCTCATCCGCGCCATCTTCAAGGAGAAGGCGCGCGAGGTGCGCGACACCAGCCTCAAGGTGCCGCACGGCGAGGGCGGCAAGGTCATCGACGTCAAGATCTTCTCGCGCGAGAACAACGACGAGCTGCCGCCGAGCGTCAACGAGCTCGTGCGCGTCTACGTCGCCAAGAAGCGCAAGATCGCCGAGGGCGACAAGCTCGCCGGCCGGCACGGCAACAAGGGCGTCATCTCCAAGATCGTGCCCGAAGAGGACATGCC
>JBLMXT010000166.1:0-2909 GCA_050257915.1 Deltaproteobacteria bacterium | reverse complement strand
GGCGGACCTCGGCGAGCTTGACGGCGGCCGGGGGCTCAGCCTCCCCGAGCACCTGCGCGAAGAGCCAGGGCGCGCCGACGGCGCCGCGCGCCAGCATGACCGCCGCGGCGCCGCCGTCCAGCAGCGCGAGCGCCGCCGCCCTCCCGTCCACGTCGCCGGAGGCGATCACGGGCACCGGCAGTTCCGCGGCGAGCGCGAACGTCACCGCGTGGTCGGCGCGGCCGCGGTAGAGCTGCGCCGCCGTCCGCGGGTGGATGCAGACGGCGGCGGCGCCGGCGGCGGCGAGGCGCGGCGCCGCGGTCCTCCCCAGCCCGTCGCCCTCCCGGAGACCCGAGCGGATCTTGACGGTGACCGGGACTCCGCGCCCCGGCGCGGCGTCCTCGACCGCCGCCACGACCGCGGCCACGATGCCGGCGGCGCGGTCCGGCTCGGCGAGCAGTGCCGCCCCGGCGCCGGTCTTGACGACCTTGCGCACCGGGCACGCCATGTTGAGGTCGACCACGTCGGCTCCGGCCGCGACGGCCCGCCCTGCGGCGTCGGCGAGCACGTCCGCGTCGGCCCCGAACAGCTGGAAGCCGAGCGGGTGCTCGTCCTCGCGGTGGGTGAAGTAGTCCAGCGTGCGCCGGTTGTCGTAGTGCACCCCGTA
The DNA here is from genome assembly GCA_050257915.1 of Deltaproteobacteria bacterium. GTDB lineage: Bacteria > Actinomycetota > Thermoleophilia > UBA2241 > UBA2241 > CAIXSE01. The sequence continues at coordinate 2,263 of JBLMXT010000166.1, read as the reverse complement.
CGCCGAGATCATCTCCGTGAACACGAGCCCGGCGCCCCAGCGGCGCACGCTGCGCCGGAAGGCCGACGTGGTCAGGCCGGCCATGGGAGCCATGAAGAGGCGCCGCTCGAGCCGGAGGCCGGCGACGGCGAGCGGCCGGAGCAGCGGATCGGAGGCGGAGCGGCCGCCGGCCGGGCCGGACGCGATCGGGCCCGTCTCCGACGGCGGCTGGCAGGGCGTCGCCACGCCGTGAAGCCGAGTCAGCCCCGCTGCTGGCGTCGCATCACGATCTCGATGCCGAGCAGCGTGAGGAACGGGTCGACCGTCTCGATGACGTCGGTGTGCCGGGCGATCATCTCGGCAAGGCCGCCGGTGGCGATCACCGGGCACTTCTCCCCCATCTCCGCCCAGATGGCGTGCACCACGCCCTCGACCTCACCGGCGAAGCCGTAGACGGCGCCCGACTGCAGCGCCTCGGTGGTCGACTTGCCGATGGCGTGCTCCGGCTCGATGAGCTCCACCTTGATGAGCTTGGCCGCGCGCGAGGTGAGCGCCTCGAGCGAGACCTCGATGCCGGGGGCGATGGCGCCGCCGAGATAGTCACCCTCGGCGGAGATGACGTCGAATGTGGTGGCCGTGCCGTAGTCCGCGACGATGCACGGCCCCCCGTACAACTCGAACGCGGCGACGGCGTTGACGATGCGGTCGGCGCCGACCTCGGACGGGTTACGCGTCCTGATGCGCATGCCGGTACGCGCCCCGGGGCCGACGACGAAGGCCGGGATGCCGAGGTGCTTCTCGCACATCTCCTCCCACTGCTGCGTGAGGCGCGGGACCACCGAGGCGATGCCCACCTCGCCAACGACCTCCTTGAGCCGGCGGCTCTGCAGGGAGAAGAAGCCCTGCAACAGGCCGGCGATCTCGTCGCTGGTGCGGTGCCGGACCGTGGCGATGCGCCACTCGTCGACCACCGCGCCGTCGTCGATGACGCCCAGGTGGGTCTGCGTGTTGCCGACGTCGACGACCAGCAGCACGGTCAGGCCTCCAGGTCGAGGGCCAGGTCGATCCACGGCGCGCGCGTGGTGAGCGCGCCGACGGAGATGACGTCCGCGCCGGCCTCGGCGAGCTCGCGCACGCGCTCCAGCCGCACGCCGCCGGACACCTCGACGACGGCGCGGCCGGCGACGCGCGCGACCGCGGCGCCGACGGTCGCCGTGTCCATGTTGTCGAGCAGCACGATGCTGGCGCCGGCCGCGAGCGCCTCGTCCAGCTGCTCGAGCGTGTCCACCTCGACCTCGAGCGCGTGAAGGTGCGCCGTGCCGGCGCGCACACGCTCAACGGCGGCGGCGACGCCGCCGGCCGCGGCGATGTGGTTGTCCTTGATCATCGCGCCGTCGAAGAGGCCGAACCGGTGGGGCGTGCCCCCGCCGTGGATCACCGCCTGCTTCTCGAGGGCGCGGAGGCCCGGCGTCGTCTTGCGCGTGGCGGCGATGCGTGCCCCCGTGCCGGCCGTCTCGGCGACGTAGGCCGCGGTCAGCGTGGCGACGCCGCTCAGCCGGCAGAGGAAGTTGAGCGCCGACCGCTCGGCGGCCAGGATCGCCGACAGCGGGCCGCGCAGCTCCGCGACGACGTCTCCGGCGGCGAAGCGCTCGCCGTCCTGGACGAAGACGTCCACGGCGAGCGCCGGGTCCACCAGCGCGGCCGTCTCCTCGAGCGCGGCGATGCCGGAGAGGACGCCCGCTTCACGCGCCACGACGACCGCGGCGCCGGCGCCGCCGAAGGCCGACCCGGTGAGGTCGCCGTAGCCGGCGAGGTCCTCGCGCAGGGCGCGGCGCGCGGCGATGCGCGCGGCCTGACGATAGCCGCGCGTGCGCGGCAGCCCTCCTCCGGCGTCACGCTCGCCGGCCGCCCTGGCCCTCACGGTGGCCCCACCCGGCCCACACCCACCCTGCGCTCGTGCTCCGGCAGCCGCAGGGTGATGTGCGTGCGCCAGCGCTCGTCGTCCAGCGCCGGGAAGTCGTCACGCAGATGCACACCGCGCGACTCCTCACGCAGCAGCGCGCACTTGGCGACCTGCGTCCCGAGCGTGAGCATGTTGAGCACCTCGTACTCAGCCTCGCCCATGACGCCGAAGCGGAGCTCCGACGTGAGGCCACCGAGCTCGTCGAGCGCCGACTGCAGGTCGTCCGCCCGCCGCAGCACCCCGACCTTGTCCTGCATGACGCCGGTGAGGCGGGCGCGGGCGGGGGCCGCGTCGCTGCCGCCGCCTCCCAGCGTCGCCTCC
>JBLMXT010000165.1:0-4786 GCA_050257915.1 Deltaproteobacteria bacterium | reverse complement strand
GACCTCATCCAGAAGAAGGAGGTGCGGGTTCGACATCAGCGCCCGTCCAATGGCGAGCGCCTGCTGCTCACCGCCCGACAGGCTGGAGGCCTGGCGCTTCATGAGCGGCTGGAGGAGCGGGAAGAGCTCGAGCACGGACTCGACGTTCCACTCGCCCTTGCGGCCCCCGTAGGCGCCGATGAGGAGGTTCTCGTTGACGGTGAGGCTCGGGAACACGCGGCGCCCCTCGGGCACGAGGGCGATGCCCATGCCGACACGCGAGTGAGCGGGGACATCGTTGATCGGCTCGCCCTGGAACAGCACCTCGCCGGAGCGCGGCTTGAGCAGGCCGGCGAGCGTTCGGAGCAGGGTCGACTTGCCGCCGCCGTTGGCGCCGATGAACGCGAACGTCTGGCCTTCCTCGACGCTGAAGTCGACCGAGAAGAGCGCCTGGAAGTCGCCGTAGAAGACGTCGACGTCCTTGAGCTCGAGGATGCTCATACTGGCGTCCCCCCCATGTAGCAGGCCTGCACCTCGTCGCTGCACATGACCTCGTTGGGGTCACCCTCGATGAGCAGGGCGCCGAAGCTGATGGCGCAGATGCGGTCGACGACCGCGAGCAGCGCGTGGACGATGTGCTCGATCCAGATGATGGAGATGCCTCCCAGGCGGAGGTCCTTGATGGTGCCGATGAGGATCTCCACCTCGCTCTCGGTGAGGCCACCGGCGATCTCGTCCAGCAGCAGCACGCTGGGATCGCCGGCGAGCGCCCTGGCCAGCTCGAGCCGCTTGCGGTCGAGAAGGGGCAGGGCGCCCGCGCGGTGATTCGCCTTGTGCGACAGCCGCGTCAGCTCGAGCACCTCGACGCAGCGCTCGTAGCTCGCGCGTTCGCTCATGCCGCGGGCGTACGCGGAGCACACGAGCACGTTCTCGAACACGTTCATGTCCGAGAACGGCTTGGGGATCTGGTAGGTACGGCCGAGGCCCAGGCGGCAGATGTCCTGCCGCGCCGTGTGGGTGACGTCCTTGCCCTTGAACTCGACCCGGCCCGAGTCGGGCCGATACACGCCGGAGACGAGGTTGAAGAAGGTCGTCTTGCCGGCGCCGTTCGGCCCGACGATGCCCAGCGCTTCGCCTTCCGTCAGCTGCACGCTCAGGTCGTCGATGACCTTGACGCCGCCGAAGGACTTGTTGAGACCGGTGGTCTGGAGCACCACGGTCATGAAGCTCTCCCACCCTGCATCGCCGCTACCTCCGGATCGCGCGGAGACGAGTGACTGGGCACGTGGACCGGGTCAGTCACTCAGTACTCCATGAGCTTGAGCTCGCCGTTGGTGGGGATGTCCTGAGCGATGGTGTTGCTGACGATCTTGAGGTCGTACATGTACTTCTCGCCGGGCACCCACTGGCCGCCGACCAGCGGCGTGATGCTCACGTTCTTGACGGGGTTGTTCTCGCCGCCGCTCCAGGACACGGGACCGCTGATGGTCTCGATGTTCGTGGCCGCGACCGCGGCGATGATGGATTCCTTGTCGTCGATGTTCTCGGTGCGCTTGATGGCGTCCGCCACGACCTCGAACACCGCGTAGTGCATGATCGGCTGCGTCCACTGCTTGCCGGTCGCGGCCTCGTACGCGTCGCCGATCTGCTGGCTCGACTCGCCGGTGAGCGACGAGCTGTACGGGTGCTGCGGCGTCCACCACACCTCGGTGGTGAGACCGTTGCCGATGTCACCGAGGGCCTCGAGGGCCGACGGGAAGAGCAGGGCCTTCGCGATCGTGACGAACGGGGGCTTGAGGCCCTGCTGGTACGCCTGCTTCCAGAAGTTGGTGAAGTCCGGAGGGATCATGACGCCGTTGAGGATGTCGACGCCGGCCGCCTTGAACTGGGAGATCTGGGAGGTGAAGTCCTCGGTGCCGTTCTGGTACCGGCCAGGATCCACGAACGTGTAGCCTGCCGGCTCCCAGTAGCTGGGCATGCCCGTCTCCGGGTCGGCCCAGGCGTTGCCGTCGGCGTCGTTCGGCCACATGACGCCGATCTTCTTGTTGGTGTCGAAGCTGTCCCACATGGCCATGAACACGGCCGCCGCCGACTCGGAGCCCCAGAAGGAGTGGTACGTCCACTTGAAGGGGTTCTCGGGGTCGCCGCCGCGGCCGAAGAAGTAGGCCTGCCACGGGCAGTCGTTGGACACGCAGGGAACGCCGAACGCCTCGCACTGGTCCGCCACCGGCGGCACGGTGTCGGGCGTGGAGGCGACCATCATGATGTCGACGCCGTCGTTGTTGATGAGGTCGCCGGCGACGGTCGCCGCGCGGTTGGAGTCCGACTGCGAGTCCTTGATGATGATGTTGATCGGGTGCACCGCGCCGTCGGCCGTGGCGATGCCGTCCTTGGCGGCGGCGTTCCACTGGTCCACGCAGAACTGGTCCGCTTCGCCGAAGGCCGCGAGCGGGCCGGTCAGCGGAGAGACGAAGCCGATCTTGATCTCGCGGCCCTCGCCCTCGCTGGCGGAGTCGCTGGTCTCGCCGCCGCCGCAAGCCGCGGCGACGGCGCCGAGGCCGCCCGTCGCGCCGAGCGCGAGTCCGGCGACGCCGGCCGTCTTGAGGAAGTCGCGCCGCGAGAGCGGCGTGCGGATCACAGACTCCGTGCCCTTGGTGGTCTTGTCTTCAGAACTCATACCGCCTCCTTACGTAGTCCCGCTGCCTCGCCGTTCACCATGAGCGACGCAGACAGCCGGGACCCCCCCGATGGCCTTCTGGTTCCGGATCCGCTCGGACGACTGTTCACGCTTCTGCTCCCCCAGCCATCCGGGAAACCGACGAGTAAGCTTGTACGGTGCGCTCCACCTCCATGGCTATCCACCATACGGACGCTCTCTCCCACGATACGGGCATCATATAGCCGGGCCGGATGGTGTCAAGCACGCCGCGGACAGCGTCCGGGGCGCCGCTTGAACCGTTCGGCACAAGCCCTCAGGCGCCGTTGACGAGCTCGGGATGCAGCTTCAGGCGCTCGACGACCTGAGGCACCGTCGCCGGTTCCAGCTGCATGGAGTGGGCGATGCCGACGAGGCGCTCGACCAGCTGCAGGTTGGACGCCGCCGGCACGCCCTTGGCGAGCGTCAGGGTGTCCTCCATCCCCGTGCGGGCGTTCCCCCCCATGGCCAGGCCGATGGTCGTCATCGGCAGGTTGGCCTTGGCGACGGCGATGACCTGCCAGCTCGTGCCCTCCGGCAGCTCGCGCACGAGCCACGAGAGCAGCTGGGGGTCGCCACGCATGCCGCCGCGGACGCCCATCACGAACGACACCTGGAGCGGCGCGACGAGCAGCTCCTTGTGGAGCAGGTAGAGCATCATGTCGAGGTGACCGGTGTCGTAGATCTCCACCTCGGGCTTGACACCCAGCTCGATCATGCGCGCGGCCAACTCCATCATCTGCTTGGGCGGGTTCTTGAACTCCGCCGCGCCGAAGGTCATGGTGCACGGGTTGAGCGTCGCCATCGCCGGCCGCGCCTCGACGATGCGCATGCGCTCTTCGTAGGTGAACTGGAGCCCGCCGGTGGACAACTGCGTGATGCCCGGGCACGCCTCACGCACGGCCTCGACGGTGCGCTTCGCGACGTCGAGGTCGGCGGTCATGTTGCCCCGGTCGTCGCGCAGGTGGATGTGGATGACCGCCGCGCCGGCCTCGTGGCACGCCTTGGCGTCGGCGGCGATCTCGGCCACGGTGCCCGGCATGCCGGGGTTGTCCGCCTTGGTGGCCACCGGCCCCGTGAGGGCGGCGGTGATGATCGGATCGGGCATGTGGCCTCCTTGGAGGTCGCGTGGTCGTGGTCCCTGACGCGCGCGTGCGCGCGTGGGCCGGGCGGAGCCGCCTGCGGCAGGCGGGGACGGGTGACCGGCCGGCCGGCGCCCGTCCCCGGGCCGTCCGCGCGTGCGCGTCGTCCCCATCGGGGCCTGAGACAGGTCCCCGGGGCCGCTCAGAACTCGCGGGGCTCCGCGTAGGGGATGGCTACGAGCATGCTCGTCGGCGAGTTGGTGTGGTTCAGGATGGAGCGAGCCTCGTTGGGCCCCAGGTAGACGGAGTCCCACTTCTTGAGGACGACCTCGCCCTCTTCCGTCTTGACGGTGATCTCACCATCGAGCACGAAGTACACCTTCTCGAGCGGGGTGGCGACGTACTCGCAGCCGCCGCCGGGCAGGAAATGGGAGATGCTCATCCAGAAGTTGCGGGTCTTGGTGACCTCGAACCCCTGGAGGCGCAGACCGTACACGTCGAAATGCCCGGGCGCCTCGTAGGACGGCGCCTCATCGTACCGGGTGACTTCCATGCCTCACTCCTTCTCAGTAGCCGGCGCCGGGGCCGTAGCCGGTGCCGGCGTAGGTGTACGTGCGATCCGGCACGTCATTCAGGTCGTCCTCGTCGATCTCGGCGGCGCAGCGGACCATGGAGCCGTCGCCCATGTACCAGCGGATCGGGAAGCAGAAGAAGCGGAACCGCTTGCCCGTGACCTTGTCCAGGTCGCCGCCGAGGTTCTCGACGCCGACGATGCCGTGGCCGAGCATCTGCTTGTGGCAGGGCTCCCACGTCCCCTCGCAGCCGATCGCCTCGAGGTCGCCGAACTTGGCGTCGTAGGCGGCCTGGCCGTGCACCTCGATGTAGACGGCCTTCTCGAACTCGGCGTAGGCCTCGATGCCGTACTTCTCGATGTACTCCTCGGTGATCGGACGGCCGGAGGCGCCCGGGAGGTTCATCTGCGGCGGGCCGTTCTTGCCCATCGCGGTGTGGAGCGGGTGGTCGAGGGCCT
>JBLMXT010000164.1:0-2640 GCA_050257915.1 Deltaproteobacteria bacterium | reverse complement strand
GCCGGCCGGCCCCTGCGAAGGTCGTCGAGCAGGCCGGCGGCGCCGTAGCCCGGCCGGCCCTCGTTGAAGCCGACGACGAGCGGCCGGCTCCAGAAGAAGCGGGATGCGCTCCGGCGGCGTGACTGCACCAGCGCGCCCTGCGCGAATCCGCAGACGAACACGGTGTCGGCCGGCGCGCTGTGGCCGGCGAGGTACTGCCCGAGCCGCCTCACGGCCAGCGGCACGTGCTTGTCCGTGGGACGCTGGCCGCCGAACCGCGCCAGGTACGTGTCGAGCGGAATGTCGCCCGCCGCGCGCCGCGCGTCGAACACGGTGGCGTCGACGGCCTTGGCCAGCGGCACCACGCGCCACAACGCCAGCAGCACCAGTGCGCCGGCGACGGCCACGACCGAGGGCGATCGCGAGGCCACGTACACATGGCGGGCGCCGAGCGCGGCCGCGAGGGCCAGGGCCGGGTTCGCCTGGACGAAGTATTGCGGGAGGCCGCGTCCGCCGTTGATGACGATCACCGCGCACGCCGCAGCCACCCAGGCGATCGCGACGAGCGCCCCTGGGTCCCGCCGGATTCGCGTCAGCAGCACGAGGCAGCCGGCGCCCCCCACGAGCCACAACCCGTCCACCCGCGCCTGCTGAACGGGAAACGTGAGCGCGTACCGGATCAGGTCGGCGGCGCCCGAATACGTCTCGCCGGAGTACCGGAGGTTGTACGCCACCGTCGCCTGCCAGAAATCGTCCCAGGCGCCGGCCCACGCGAAGCAGGCGGCGATCAGGGCGAGCGGCACCGCGGCCCCGACGGCAAGCCCGGCGCCGTCCCGGATGAACTCCCCGAGCCAGCCCGGCTGCTCGCGGCGCCGGGCGTGCCTCCATACCCCTGCCGCCGCGATCGCGGCGAACCCGTAGACGGCCGCGTTGTACTTGAACGCCGCGGCGACGCCGACGAGCAGGCCCGCCGCCAGCCGCAACGCCCACGTGCGGCGGCGGTTCGCCGGGCCGGCGTGGGTCGCCGCATGCAGGACGAGCATCGCGCCGGCCATCATCAGCGCGATGAACGTCTCGCACTGTGATCGCAGCCACATGCCGCCCACCCGGGAGAAGACGGGATTGCCGAGGGCCAGGAAGATGATCGCGCCCGCGAAACCCTTGCCGCCCGTCATGCGCCGCTCGAGGCCCACCAGGAGGAGCGCGACGGCGACGGCGGTCAGCAGATCGGCGGCGGCCACCACCGACGGATGCGGCCAGAGGCGGTAGAGCAGCGCGTACGTGTAGTGGATGGCGGGCGGCTTCTGGTCCCACGCGTCCACATAGGGAAGGCCTCCACGCGAGATCTCCTGCCCGACATAGGCGTAGAGATCCTGGTCCGCGCCCGCCGGCTGAACGAGGGAGGGCAGGCGGACCAGCACGAGGACCGTCAACAGCATCCAGGCGGCGTGCCGGCTCATCACGTGGACCGGTTTCGTCATCGGCGCGCCGCGGCCCGGGCATGCCGCAGGAACGGGTGAGGAAACCGCCTCTGGGAAGTCTCCGGGTTTGTCCCGGAAACGAGGGATATCATACCGTATGGTTTCCGCCCCCCTGGCGCTCTGTGAGGCGCCCGCGGGACCGCCAAGGAGCGTCGTCCGTGCCCGACAGGCCGATGGTTTCGATGATCGTGCCGACGTACAACGAGCGGGAGCGCCTGGAGCACTTCATCCGCGCGCTCGTGGGCGTCCTCCGCGACGCCCGGATCGACGGCGAGATCGTCATCGTGGACGACAACTCCCCCGACGGGACGGGCGACCTGGCCGACGGGCTCGCGCGCGAGCTGCCCGTCCGCGTGGTGCACCGGGCCGGCAAACTCGGCCTGGGCAGCGCCGTCATGGCGGGCTTCGCCATCGCCCGGGGCGACGTGCTCGGCGTGATGGACGCCGACGTGAGCCATCCGCCCGCGCGCGTGCCCGTGCTCGTGGCCGCGCTTCAGGAGACCGGCGCCGACGTGGTCGTGGGCAGCCGCTACATCCCCGGCGGCGGCACGAAGAACTGGCCCCTCGCGCGGTCGATCATGTCTCGCACGGCCTGCCTCGTGGCGCGCCTCGTCACGCCGGTCCACGACGCCGCGTCGGGGTTCTTCGTGCTGCGCCGGCCCGTGATCCAGGGCGTGGAAATCAAAGCCGCCGGCTTCAAGATCTGCCTCGAGCTGCTCGTGCGGGGGACCGTCCGATCCGTGGTGGAGGTGCCCTACGTCTTCAGCGACCGGGCGGCCGGCCAGAGCAAGATGAACCACCGCGAGGCGCTGGGGTTCCTCGTCCAGATTGGCCAGTTGTTCCGCTGGAGGCTCCGCGAGCGGAAGCCGCGGCCGTCGTGCAGGCGGCTCAGCCCCGAGCAGGCCGATCGTCTCGCGGCGCGGGCCTGACCACCTCGACCCGGTGCACGGCGGCCGGAGCCGCCGCCGCCGGCACGGGCGCCGAGGCGCCGCGCACCGACACGGGCTTTTCCCCGCCCGCGAGGCGGATCGCGGCGTGCACCACCAGCCGCGCGCTGCTGCGCACCAGCCGGGCCAGGTCCAGCGCGTGGCGCGCCATCCAGGACGGCCTCAGGTAGAACCGCCGCGTCGCCCGGCGGATGGCGCCCATGACCACGTCCTCGTTCAGCGCGCCGCTCCGG
>JBLMXT010000163.1:0-6074 GCA_050257915.1 Deltaproteobacteria bacterium | reverse complement strand
CCCCCCCCCCCTCCGCCGGTCACACGGGTCTCAGCTGGCCAGCACGGCGGAGAACACCCACCAGGCCAGCAGCGACTTCGCCGTCAGGCTCAGGATGATGTAGGCCTTCTCGCCGAACAGGTAGTCACGCCACTTGCCCACCTTGTGGTACTGCAGCCACATGTTGAGGGCGAAGACGTTGAAGAAGAGGAAGAGGCTGATGACGATCCCGTACACGAAGCCGGGTGGAGTGGGTCCGTCGACGCCGGGGGTGAGCACGTACAGGGCGACCACGATCCACGGGATGATGCCGGCGAACGAGCCGAACCAGAACGAGAGCCAGCTGGGCTTGCCCGGCGTCTCGTACTTCTCCATCAGCAGCCCGAAGAGGATCATGCTCGCGTTGACGCCGAAGATGGCGACGAGCGCGCCGATGTCGCTGACGCCGGTGATCATGCTGATCAGGACGATCATGAGGCTCGAGCTGAAGAAGTACTCGATCCAGCGCCCGTAGTTGCGGTCCTGCAGCAGGTTGCGCTTGTACCAGGCGAAGACGCCGGGCGAGGCGATCGTGAACAGCGCCAACGCGGAGATGGCGACAAAGGCGAAGATGCCCCAGCCGAGCTGCACGTCGAAGAGCTGTGTGAGCTCGGCCGGCGTGCCGGGCGGCCCGCTCATGTAGGTCGCCGTCACCGGCAGCGAGAAGCTGTTGGTGAGGAGGGCGATGGCGACTGCCTCGACGGCGAGGACGAGGCCGACGCCGATGTTCCAGAGGCGCAGGCGGCCGAGGCGGCGTTCCAGCTCTGGCGTGACCTCACGCGCGGGGGCCTCGGGGGTGCCGGCGGTGGTGGGGGTGGAACTCATCGTTCGCTCCTTTCGTGTGAGCGGGCGGTCATGAGGCACATGCCTCTGCCGCCGCCCACTCGACGATGCTGATGAACGCGTCCAGGAACCGGCCGACGGCCTCGCGCTCGTCCTCGCCCAGGGCTTCTGCAAGACGCCGGATCTCGTGCTCGAGGGGAGCCGCCTCGGTGGCCAGCGCCTCGCTGGCTTTGGCCGTGCGGGTGACGACGATCCTGCGGCGGTCGCTGGGGTGGGCGGCGCGAGCCGCGTGCCCGCTCGCCTCCAGCCGGTCGACGAGGGCCGTGACGGCCCCCGTGGAGAGCTGGAGCCGGCGGGCGAGCTCGCTGGGGCCGAGGCCGCCGTCGGTCTCGAGGTTCTCCAGGGCGAGCAGCTCCGGGACGCTGACGCCGACGTCGCGAGCGAAGGCGGCGTTGAGGGTGGACATGGCGACGTCCAGCCGCCTCGTCGCCTCGGTGATGCGGTCCGCTGTGTAAGAGTCGCTCATGAGCATCTCTTTCGTCGAGAAGTATCTCGACTGTGAAGATACCCATCAGATGAGATTTCTACCCTCCGCGAGCCGCCCGGCTTCCTGAGCCGATACGCGCCTCGGACGTAGGCTCGAGGAGGGGCGTCGCCCCCGCCCCTCAACCGGGATCGTGGTCGTCCACGTACTCGACGTCGTCGTAGTCGTCGACCGGGAACGCCCAGACGATCCGGCATACGGCGTCGCCGCGGTTGCGCGCGCCGTGCACCACCGCGCCGGGGATGTATAAGACGTGCCCGGCGCGTGCGGGTCGCCACGCGCCCGCGATGAAGACCTCCGCCTCGCCGGCGACCACGTAGTAGACCTCCTGGGGACGGTGGTGATGCGGCGCGAGCCGCGCGCCCGGGGGGACCTCGAGGACGCCGAGGCTGAGGCCGCGCGTGGGCGTGCGGCCGGCGGAGACCAGGGTGCGCCAGCGGATCGCGGCGGTGTCCCCCTCGCCCGGCGGGTCGTACTCCCACGGCTGGTCGGCCTCGGGAGCGAGGAAGGCGCGCTCGTCCATGCCGTCACTCCCTTCCCGTGGCGCTGTTGAGCGCGCCGTAGCGGCCGTAGCCGGCGATGACGGCGCGCGGCAGCAGGCCTGGGTCGCGGCCTCGCTCGTGGGCGCGGTCGCCGGCCTCGTACGCCAGGCTCACCGACTGCACCAGCGGCCAGCGGAGCGGCTCCGGCGGCAGCTGCGTGATCGGCGGGCCGACGACGGCCATGCGGCTCCACTCATCGTCGGCGCCGAGCACCAGCGAGGCGAGGATCTTGCCGCCGAGCCTCGTCCCGGTGAGCCCGTGCCCGGAGAAGCCGAGCCCGGCGTGGATCCTGCCGCCCGGCGCCGACTCGAAGAAGGGCAGCGCCGGGCCGGTGATGTCCATGGGGCCGCTCCAGGCGGCGTCGAAGCGCACGCCCTCGAGCTGGGGGAACAGCCAGGTCAGGCCGTGCGCGGCGGCCTTGGCGAGCCGTGGTGAGGTGAGGACGCGACCGCGTATGCGGGAGCCACACACGATGCCCATGGCGCCGCCGCCGATGGCGATACGGTCGTCGGCGGTGCGCCGCAGGTAGTACAGCATCTCGCGCAGGTCGGCGACGCCCCTGTGCGTGGTCCAGCCGATGCTCTCGATGGGCCCCGGGATCGGCTCGGTGACGACCATGAAGTCGGTGCACACGGCGAAGGCGCGGCGGAAGTGCCGCTCCCGCGCCGCCCACGCACCGTGCGCGAGCACGACGGCAACGGCGGACACGGCCCCGCCCGGCGTGACGACGCGGGGCCGGCGCCCGTCCTCAACGCGCACCATGGGCGTGTGCTCGTAGATGCGCACGCCGCGCTCCAGCAGCACGCGCCGCAACTCGCGGGCGAGCTTTCCGGGCTGGAGCACCGTGAGGTCCGGCGTGATCACGCCGCCGATGAAGCGCGGGGAATCCGCGACCGCCCTCGCGCCGGCGGCGTCCACGCGCCGCAGCCGGTCGGCGTAGCCGTGCCTCTCGAGCAGCCGGAACGTCTCCTCGTCGGGACCCGGCTGCCAGTCGCCGGCGCGGGCGTACAGGATGCCCTCGTGCCAGTGGTCGACCTGCGCGCCGTGACGCGCGATCCAGCCGTCGAGCTCGTCGACCATGGCGGCGAGGGCGGCCGCGTAGGCCACCCCGCCCTCCTCGCCGAGCGACGCGCACAGGCTCGACAGCTGCGCCCAGGACGGCGAGAAGAAGCCGCCGTTGGCACCGCTGCCGCCGGCGCCGACGATGTCGGCCTCGACGAGCGCGATGCCGAGGCTGGGATCGCGCTCGCCGAGCTCGTAGGCGGCCCAGAGGCCGGCGAAGCCGCCGCCGACGACGCACACGTCGGCGCTGGTCTCGCCGGCCAGCGCCGGACACAGCTCGCCGGCATCGGCGTGCAGCGCCTCCAACAGCCACCAGCTGCGCGGCCCGACCGGGGGGACGGCGGCGATGGAGGTATCCCGGCCGACCATCGTCAGCGCGCCAGCCGTTCCGCGTCTCGCTCGGCCTCGGCGAGGATGCGGTCGAGCTCCGTGAGGACGTCGGCGGGAAGCGGCGCTGGCTCGTGGTCGCGCGCCAGGCGCGCGAACTCGGCTCGCGCCGCCTCCTCGGCCGTCGCGTGGCCCGGCCCGCGCGACCGGAGCGGCAAGGGGAACTCGCGCACGTGAACACGAGTGTGGGCCTGCGCGAGATAGTGGCCTCGCGGCCCGACTTCCTCGATGACGCCGAGCGCGAGATCGGCGTCGCCGGCGAGTTCCTCGAGCATGCGCCGTGCCGTCAGCACGAGCTCGTGCTGCAGCACGATGAAGTGCGGCTCGAGCAGCGTGTAGCTGTCGAGCAGGCCTCCGAGGTCACCGCTGATCTCCGCCTCTGTGCCGGACAGCAGGGCGGCGCCGATGCCCGCCCGTGAGCCGAACCCCCAACCGATGCTCGCCTCGTCGCCGCTCACGGACGGGCCGCACAGGTGCGGCACACCCCAGGCGTGACCGAGCCGTGTGACGAGCCGTTCGGCCGGCGCCTCGATGTCGCCGATGTAGCCGCCGCTTCGCGGGTCCATCGCCGAGATGAGGTTGCTGTGGAAGACCGGCGCTCCCGGGAAAGCCAGCTGGACGAGGACCATGGCGCTCACGACCTCGGCCTCTCCCTGCACGATCGCTCCCGCCAACGAGGCCGGGGCCGTCGAGCCCATGGTCGGCATCGCCATGAAGCTGACAGGGATGCCCGCCCCGGCGTAGACCAGCGCCGCCTCGATCCCCGTGTCGTCCTGCGACAGGGGGCTGATCGTGCAGATGTTGCCACAGATGGGCGGCCGCGCGCGCCGCGCCGCCTCGGAGCCGGCGACGACGGTCGCCATCTCGACGACCCGTTCCGCCAGGCGCGGGTGCATCGTCGTGGCGCCGCGCACGTGCTTGAGCGTGTTGGTCAGCCCGGCGTGGCACTCGTGCAGTGGAGCCGTTCGGGCGTGGTCCTGAGCGCTGACCGGCGGCCAGAAGAACGAGATCGCCGGCAGCGCGTCGGCGACGCGGGCCATCAACTCGACGTCGCCCTTGCGCGAGCGGCGCTCCTCGCCGGTCTCGGGGTCGCGCACGCGCACCCCGACGCCCTCGGTCGCGAGGTACGTCCTCGTGCCGTCCAGGATCAGGTCGAAGCGCGGCTCGCGACCCCCGAGGACGAACGAGCGCGGCGCAGTCGCCAGGGCGCGCTCGACCAGGTCGGGCGGGAGCTTGACGACGCCGTCGCCGTCCACGTCGGCGCCGTGGCGCCGAAAGACCTCGAGCGCCGGCTCGCACGGGAAGCAAACGCCGACGCGCTCGAGGATCTCGAGGGTCGCCCCTTGAAGCCGGTCGACGACCGTCGTGTCGGTGGTTGTCGACCGCAGCAGCGGCGTGAAGGCGATGATGTCGGGGGTGCGCGTCACCGGCTCAGTCTCCTCGCCCGGCCGCCTCGGCCTCGTAGGCGATCGCATCGAGATGGGCGATCGTCTCGGCCGACAGCACGGGGCCGCGGGCATCGGCGGCGGCGACGAGCTCGCGCACGCGAGCGCTCGCCGCCGAGACCTCGTCGGCCCCGGCCGCCCGCCAGTGCTCGAGCGACAGGCGCGAGGAGATCTCGGGCGCGAACACCTCGCCCGCGCGCAGGCGTCGGGACGTCTCCTTCTCCTTGAGGTAGTCACCTCTGAAACGGCACCTCGCGATGGAGTCGGACAGCACGGTCTCGGGCCTGATCTCGGCGCCGGCCAGGATGCGGTGGATCATCGTCGCCATCTCGGCGTCGATCACGATCTGGGGAAGGCTCATGATGCCGGCGCCGGACAACAGCCCGATGCCGCCGGTCATCAGGTCCGACCCGGCGGCGGCCACGATCAGTCCCTTGAGCGCCTTCTCGTAGCCGGCCTGGATGCCGGGGTACTTGGCGTCGGTCGCGAGGCCGGGCGCGAGCGCCGGTACGCCGAGGTGGTGCGCCACATCGACGCCGGTGGCGCACATGAGCGCCGTCTCGAGGGCGCCGAACGCGAACGTCGTGGCGTGCATGTCCAGCAGGCTCGTGCCGACGCCCATGATCTGACGCGAACCCGGCGCCGCCAGCTCGATCGCCGTGGCCACGCCGAGGAACTCGGCCGTGTTGATCGTCACGGCGCCGGCGACGGTCAGCGGAGCAGTGGCCCCGGCGATCGGCATCGGGTAGACGACGACCGGACCGCCGTGACGGGCGACGCCGATCGAGGCGTCGAGCAGCTCGCCCCCGATGCCGAGCGGCGACGAGGTACAGCACACGTAGCTGATCCGCGGCCGCTCGCGGTAGGCGTCGAGACCGCCGCAGATCTCGGCCGCCACGGCCAGCATGGGCTCCACCTGCCACGGCTTGGTGACCTCGTCCTGGACGTGCTTGGGACTCCAGGACAGCTGCGTGATGACCTCGCGGAACAGCGCGCGGCCGGGCTCGGCGTCAGTCGCGCCGACCATCGTCCAGAGGACGTCGACCGGCTCCATGGCGTCGGCGACGATGGTCGCGCGGCGCACGTCCTCGACCGTGCTGGGGCGGTACTCGCCGCTCTCGAAGTCGAGCGTGACGTTGGGGCTGCCGGAGGGACAGAAGTGGATCCGGCCCGGCTCGAGCAGGCAATCGTCGTCCGGCGTGGCCCCGGCCAGGAGTACGCTGCGTGGGAGACGGGCCACGGTGCGCTCCACGAGCTCGGCGGGCAGGCGTGCGACACCCTCGTCGCGGTCGA
>JBLMXT010000162.1:0-3885 GCA_050257915.1 Deltaproteobacteria bacterium | reverse complement strand
ATCGCCTCGGCCACGGGGTCCGGGAGGTGCCGGTAGTCGATGTCGGGGATACCGACCTTCTGCCCCTGCAGCAGGACGGGCCGGCCGGGGTTGCCAACCACCGTCGAGTTCCTGGGCACGTCGGCGACGACCACGCTGCCCGCGCCCACCTTGGCGTTGTCGCCCACGGTGATGCCCCCCAGCACCTGGGCGCCGGCGCCGAACGCGACGTTGTCACCCACGGTCGGGTGGCGCTTGCCGGTCTCCTTGCCGGTGCCGCCGAGCGTCACACCCTGGTAGATGGTGACATCGTCGCCGATCTCGGCCGTCTCCCCGATCACCACGCCGGAGCCGTGATCGATGAACAGGCCGTGCCCAATCTTCGCGCCGGGGTGGATCTCGATGCCCGTGACGAAGCGGTTGAACTGGCTGATCCAGCGCGGTACGAGCGGGACGCCCACGCCGTGAAGCTTGTGCGCGAGCCGGTGCATCCACAGGGCGTGGAGTCCCGAGTACGAGGTGATGATCTCGACCTTGGACGTGGCCGCCGGGTCGCGCTCCTGCACCGCCTTGACGTCGCTCGTGATCTCCTCGATGGCGGTGTGCACGTCCTGGCGCAGCGCGCCGACGACGTCATTGACGGGGCGACAGCCGCGCGTCCGTCGTCCCAGGAACCAGCACGCGGCGACGCTCACACCCGTCAGGGCGAGCAGCTTGCGGATCATCGGCCGTCACCTCCTCAGTCGCTGCGGTGCGCCCGGCCGGCGGCGTGCCGGGCCCCGCGGTACGCTATCACGCCTCGTTCATGCTTCCCGAGCGGAATCCGTCCACGTCCAGGGCGACGTAGGTGAACCCGGCGGCGTGGACGGCGCGGGAGATCCGCTCCCGCAGCTCGAGCGCCCGGCCGAGCTCGTCGCGCTCGACCTCCAGACGCGCGACGTCGCCGTGGTGACGCACGCGGCACTGGCGGAAGCCGAGCGCGCGCAGCGCTCTCTCGGCGTCCGCCACGGCGGCGAGCTTGGACGACGTGATGGGCTCGCCGTACGGGACGCGCGAGGCCAGGCAGGCCTGCTGCGGCGCGTCCCAGGTGGGCAGGCCGAGCTCGCGCGCGAGCCGCCGGACCTCGGCCTTGGTGACCCCGGCGGCCAGCAGCGGCTGCAGCACGCCGCGCTCCGCGGCGGCGCGCATGCCGGGCCGGTGGTCGCCGGCGTCGTCGGCGTTGGCGCCGTCGACCAGGGTCGCGCCGCCGTGCTCAGCGGCGACCCGTGCGAGCTCGTCCAGCAGGCCGGCCTTGCAGTGGTAGCAGCGGTCGCGCGCGTTCGCCACGAAGCGCTCGTCGTCGAACTCGTGCGTCGCGACGACGACGTGCTCGACGCCCAGCTCCTCGGCCAGCGCGCGGGCGGCCGCGAGCTCCTCGTCCAGGTACGTGGGCGAGGTGGCCGTGACCGCCACGACGTTCCCGGGGCCGAGAGCGCGCGCGACGGCCGCCAGCACCAGACTGGAGTCGGCGCCGCCCGAGAAGGCGACGCACGCCTTCCTCACGCCGGCGAACTGCGCCAGCAGGCGCGTCAGGACGGGGTCGTCAGGCATCGTGGTCGACCAGCTCGGTCACCGTCGGACTCTCTCCGCACACGGGGCACGAGGGGACCCGCGAGACCTCGACCTCGTTGAAGGTCATCGCCCCGCCGTCGTACTGCAGCAGGCGGTCGTAGAGCGGCCGGCCGGCGCCCGTGAGCACCTTGATGACCTCGAGCGCCTGGATGGACCCGATGAGGCCGGGGATGGGGCCGAGCACCCCCGCCTCGGAACAGCTGATGACGCCGGCCGGCGGCGGAGGCTCCGGGAACAGGCAGCGGTAGCAGGCGCTCTCGCCGCCCTTGATCGTCATCGCCAGCCCCGTCATGCGCAGGACCGCGCCGTCGACCAGGGTCTTACCGCGCAGCACGCAGGCGTCGTTGAGCAGGTAGCGCGTCGGGAAGTTGTCGACGGCCGTGACGACCAGGTCGTACGCGTCGATCAGCGCGAACGCGGTGGCGGCGCGCAGGCGCGCGGTGTGCGGCTCCGGCGTCACCTCGGAGTTGAGCGCCCTCAGCCGCTCCGCCGCCACCTCGGCCTTGAGCCGGCCGATGTCGGCGGTCGTGAACAGGATCTGGCGCTGCAGGTTGGAGAGCTCGACCACGTCGTCGTCGACGATGCCGATGCGCCCCACGCCGGCCGCCGCCAGGTAGTACAGCACCGGAGCGCCCAGGCCGCCGGCGCCCACCACAAGGACGGCGGCGTCGCGGATCGCCGCCTGACCGCGCTCGCCGACCTCCCTAAGGACCAGCTGGCAGTCGTACCGCTGGCGTTCGTGGCCGCTGATCCTCACGCCGACGGCTCCGGCAGGTCCGCGAACAGCGGCGTGGAGAGGTACCTCTCCCCCGTGTCGCACAGGATCGTCAGGACGACCTTGCCGCGCATGCCGTCGCGGCGCGCGAGCGCGCCGGCCGCCCACGCATTGGCGCCGGCGGAGATGCCCACGAGCAGCCCCTCCTCGGACGCGAGGCGGCGGGCCACGTCGAAGGCGTCGCCGTCGCTCACGGTGAGGACCTCGTCGTAGGTCCCTTCGTCCAGGACCTTGGGCACGAAGCCCGCGCCGATGCCCTGGATACGGTGGGGACCCGCCGGGCCGCCGGAGAGCACCGGCGAGCTGGACGGCTCCACGGCCACGACACGCACGCCGGGCCGCCGTTCCTTGAGCACCCGGCCCACGCCGGTGAGCGTGCCGCCCGTGCCGACGCCGGCGACGAACACGTCGACCTCGCCGCCGGTGTCCTCCCAGATCTCCTCGGCGGTGGTGAGCGCGTGCACCGCCGGATTGGCCGGATTCTCGAACTGCTGCGGCACGAACGCGTCGTCCAGCTCGGCGGCGAGCTGCACGGCGCGCTCCACCGCGCCGGTCATGCCCTCGGAGCCGGGGGTGAGGACCAGGCGCGCGCCGTAGGCCTTGAGCAGCGCGCGCCGCTCCAGGCTCATCGAGTCGGGCATGGTGAGCACCATGTCGTAGCCGCGCGCCGCAGCGACCATGGCGAGGGCGACCCCGGTGTTGCCGCTGGTCGGCTCGATGAGGGTGGTGCGTCCGGGGGCGATGACGCCGTCGCGCTCGGCGGCGTCGATCATCGCGAGACCGATGCGGTCCTTGACGCTCCCGCCCGGGTTGAACGACTCGAGCTTGCCCAGCACCTCCGCCCCGGTCTCGTCGGAGATGCGGTTGAGCCGCACCAGCGGCGTGCGCCCGATGAGCTCGGTGATGTTCCCTGCCCTGTTCATGCCCTCTCCCCCGGGGTCAGATGTGGTACATCGGCGCCGCCTCGCGCAGCGCGTCCTCGCGCCGCAGCAGGTCGCCGATGGTGGTGGCCGTGAGCACGTGCTCGAGGGCGTGCTGCGCCTCGATCCAGACCGACGAGGCGCCGCAACGGTCGATCTGATCGCAACGGCCCTGCGTGCACTCCGCCGGGGTCGGTACGCCGTCCAGGGCGGCGACCACGTCGAGGATGGTGATGTCGTCGGCCGGGCGGGCGAGGGCGTAGCCGCCGGCGGCGCCCCGGCGACTGCGCACGATGCCCCCGCGGCGCAGAGCCGCGAAGACCTGCTCCAGGAACTGGAGCGGCATGTCGCGACGCTCGGCGATCTCGCCCAGGCGCACGGGCTTGCCCGCCTGTGTCTTCTCGACACGGGCGAGTTCCGTGAGCGCGCGGACCGCGTACCTGCTCTTCATGGAGATGTTCACCGTGCGTCCAGCTCCTCGCTGCCGATTCCCGATAATTCCAGTCAAGATTACGGAACGCAGAGGCCCGCGTCAACGCGGCCCGGCGCCCGTCGAGTCAGTCCCCCAGCATCGGGGGCCGGCCCCGACGCCGTCGCAGC
>JBLMXT010000161.1:0-8441 GCA_050257915.1 Deltaproteobacteria bacterium | reverse complement strand
GACCTTGGGATTAAAAGTCCCCTGCTCTACCAACTGAGCTAGCGGCCCGCGGGGAGCGATTGTACCACCGGGCCGCGTGACTCCTTGAGGACGCTCGAGGTGCGGCACCGACGACCTGCGGCCGCCCGAACAGTAACCCTACAGTAGAGGTTGATGGTGGTGCAGGACGAGTGCGCCCGGAGGGGGACTCTTCGAAGCCGTTGGGCTGACCTTCGTGCGGAGCCTGAAGCTACTTGAGGCTACTTGACGATTGCGCCCTGCGGGAAGACGGGTAGGATGCCTTCACTTCTCATCGAGACGGTTCGCCGGATCGGGAGGAGCGTCCGGGTGAAAGGCCCGGGAGACTTCTCGGAGAGACGGTTCGCCGGATCACCGAGAAGGGGTCAGGTGAAAGCCCTGAGAGACTTCTCATCGAGAAGGTTCGCTGGATCGAGAGAGAAGCGTTCGGGTGAGAGGCCCGAAAGAGGCGCCGGTTCCGCAAGGTCCGGCGCCTCTTTTGTGCGCTCAAAGCGCCGCGGCGGGAGTCAGTCGTGCGGCACAGGGTCCGAGCGGAGGCGGACGAACTGCACCTGGTCGTCGCGCGGCGGGAGGCTGCCGTCCACGGCCGGCAGGGCGCGCCCCTCGCGGCTCTTGCCCGGCTCGGGCGCGAGAAAGCCGCGCAGCAGGCACTCGCGCGTGAAGCCGAGCCTGGCCGCAAGGGCCTGCGAGGCCTCGTTGCCCGGGTACGTGAGCAACTCGAGGCGCTCGACGCCGAGCTCGCCGAACGCCCAGGCGACGACGAGGCGCGCCGCCCCCAGGGCTACGCCCCGGCGGCGCACCTCCTTCTTCACCCAGTAGCCGAGCTCGGCGGCCTGCCGGTCGGCGAAGTGGCTCAGGCCGACGCTGCCGAGCAGTTCGCCGGACGCCGCGTCCTCGATCGCCAGGCGGGCGCTCTCGTCGGCGACCAGCCGGCGGCGGGCGTCGTCGATGAACCCCTCTGCGTCGCTCAGTGCGTATGGGGTCGGCAGCCGGAAGATCCAGTGCGCGATGTCAGAGTCGTCGCAGGCCGCCTGCACCGCCGGCGCGTCCTCGGGCTCGAAGGGCCGAACGACCAGCCGGCCGTCCGTCAGCCGCGGCCAGCCAAGCCCCGGCCGGTCGTCCGGGGACGGCCGGGAGGCGCCGGGTCCGGGGCGCGGGTCGCCGGGCAGCATGCCGTAGAGCACGTCGTCGGTGCGCCGTCCACGGGCCCTGAGGTAGCCGCGCATGACGCCCTCGCGCGAGAACCCCGCCGCGAGTGCGACGCGTTGCGAGGCGATGTTGTCCACCTCCGCCGTGATCACGAGGCGCTCGAGCCCGAGGTCGTCGAACGCCCAGTCGCGGACGAGCCGCACGGCCGCCGTCATGACGCCACGGCTGCGTGCCCAAGGTCCGCACCAGTAGCCGATCTCACCAGTCTGGCGCCGTTCCTCGAGGCTCATCGAGATGGCGCCGAGGACTCCGCCATCCTGGTCGTCGGTGATGGTCCAGAACGCCTCGCGCCGCTCCGCCCATGCCGACTTCTGCAGATCGAGGAAGTCGTCGAAGTCGGCCTCGGTGTACGGGTAGGGCGGTTGCCAGAGGAAGCGGCCGCATTCGGGGTCGTTGAGGCCGCGGACGACGGCCGGCTTGTGCTCGGGCCGCAGGGCACGCAGCCTGAGCCGGCCGTCGCTCAACTCCGGCGGCCGTTCGATCTGTGTGAGGTCCTTCATCCGTGAGGCGCCCCGACGGGCGCCGACGCGTCAGTGCAGGAAGTGCCGCCGCCCCGTGAACACCATGGCGGCGTCGCGCGCGTCGCAGGCGGCGACGGCGGTCTCGTCGCCCTTGGAGCCGCCGGGCTGCATGAACGCGGTGACGCCGTTGTCGATGGCCAAGTCCACGGCGTCCGGGAACGGGAAGAACGCGTCCGAGCCGACGACCGCGCCCTCGAGGCCGATGCGCGCCTTGTCGATGGCGATGCGCGTGCTGTCCACGCGGCTCATCTGGCCGGCGCCCACGCCCAGCGTCGCCAGGTTCCTGGCGATGACGATGGCGTTGCTCTTGACGTGCTTGGCGACCCGGAACGCGAAGATGAGGTCACCCCACTCCTGCTCGCTCGGGTGCCGCCTGGTGGCCACCGTCATCTCGTCGCGCTCCTCGATGTCGCCGTCCTTGTCCTGGACGAGGATGCCGCCGGTGACGCGCTTGTAGTCGAACTCGCCGGGGTTCATCTGCCGGCGCTCCTCGTTGCGCAGGATGCGGATGTCGGCCTTGCGCCGGAGGATCTCGAGGGCCGCTTCGTCGTAGCCGGGCGCGAACAGCACCTCGACGAAGAGCTCGGAGAGGCGCTCGGCGAGCGCCACGTCCACCGTGCGGTTGACGGCGATGACGCTGCCGAAGGCGCTGACGGGGTCGCACGCGTAGGCCTTGTCGTAGGCGGCGGCGAGGTTCTCGGCGAGCGCGCAGCCGCACGGGTTGTTGTGCTTGATGAGCGTGACGCACGGCAGCGTGAACTCGTCGCAGATGCCGCGCGCCGCGTTGAGGTCGTAGAGGTTGTTGAAGCCGAGCTGCTTGCCGTGCAGTTGCGTGACCTGCGAGAGCAGGTGCTGGCGCAGGCCGACCTCGGAGTAGTAGGCGGCGCGCTGGTGGGGGTTCTCGCCGTACTTGAGGTCGAGGACCTTCTCGTAGTCCCGCATGACGTAGTGCGGGAAGTCGTCCTCGGCCTCGCTGAACCAGTTGGCGATGACGAAGTCGTAGTGCGCGGTGCGGTGGAAGGCCTTGGTGGCGAGCTCGCGCAGCGTCTCGTAGCTGAGCTCGCCCGACTCCTTGATCTCGGCGAGGATGGCGTCGTAGTCCTCGTGACTGGTGACCACGGCGACGCCGGCGTGGTTCTTGGCGGCGGCGCGGATCATGCTCGGGCCGCCGATGTCGATGTTCTCGATGACGACCTCGTCCTCGACCCCGCGCCGCCCCGCGACCTCCTCGAACGGGTAGAGGCTGCAGACGACCATGTCGATGGGCTCGATGTCGTGGTCGGCGATGGTCTGCATGTGCTCGGGCACGTCGCGGCGCGCGAGGACGCCGGCCATGAGCCGCGGGTGCATCGTCTTGACGCGGCCGTCCAGCATCTCCGGGAAGCCGGTGACCTCCTCGACCAGCGTGACCGGGATGCCGGAATCCTTGAGCAGTTTCGCCGTGCCGCCCGTCGAGATGACGGTGACGCCCATGTCGGTGAGGGCCTTGGCGAATGACTCGACGCCGCTCTTGTTGAAGACCGAGATGAGTGCTCGCTTGACCTTCACTGTGCCTGCTCTCCTTACGTGGGCGTGCCCCGGACGAAGCGCTCCCAAGGCGCCTCGTCCCTTGTGCGCAAGCCTACAAGAAAGCCCGGCGGCGAGGAATGGCCGCGCGGCAGAACGACGGGTGGGGAGGGGGGACGCGGGCGGCGGCGCCGTCAGGCCAGGCGCGCCGCCGCCCGCACCTGCTCCGTCTCGACCACGCCGCGGACGCAGCAGCCTGCGGCGTGGTCGTTGACGATCCCGGCGGCCTGCATGAGCGAGTAAGCCGTCGTCGGGCCGACGAAGCGGAAGCCGCGCCGCTTGAGCTCTGTGGCCATGGCCGTGGACTCGGGGCTCGTGGCGACCCAGTCCGCCCGGGCGCGCGGCGCGTCGTGGTCCTCTGGGCGGAAGCGCCAGAGGAACGCCGCCAAAGAGCCGTGCTCCTCGATCACGGTCAGGGCGGCGCGCGCGTTGGCCAGCGCCGCCTCCACCTTGAGCCGGTTGCGCACGATGCCGGCGTCGGCCATGAGGCGTTCGCGCTCGGCGTCGCCGAAGGCGGCGACCGCGGCGACCTCGAAGCCCGCGAACGCCGCCCGGAACGCCGGCCGCTTGCGCAGGATCGTCAGCCAGGAGAGGCCCGACTGGAAGGCCTCGAGCGTGAGCCGCTCGAACAGCCCGTCGTCCGTCAGGATCGGGCGGCCCCACTCCTCATCGTGGTAGGCGACGTACTCGGGCGCGCCGCCGACGGCCCAGAAGCAGCGCGGCCGGCAGTCGGGGCCGGCCGCGAGGGCATCGCTCTGCACGAGGATCAGTCGGCCTTGCCCCTGGCCTTCGCCAGCAGTTCGTCCGCCTCCTTCTTGGCCTTCTCGAGCAGCTCGGCCGCCTCCTTCTTGGCTCTCTCGTAGAGCTCCGGGCCCTGCGTCTTGGCCTTCTCGATGAGTTCGGCGCCCTGCTTCTTCGCCTTCTCGATGATCTCCGCCGCCTCGGCCTTTGCCTTCTCACCTGCCGGCTTGGCCTTCTCGCCCAGCTCACCAGCCTTGACCTTGGCCTTGTCGGTCCATTCGCCGGCCGTGGCTTTGGCCTTCTCCATCGTCGGACCCGACTTCTCCTTGGCGTCGGCCGCGACCTGCTTGGCCTTGGTGGCCGCGTCGTCGGCCATCTTCTTGGCATCGTCCATGAGTCCCATGAGCGCCTCCCTGTCCTGGGCTGACGGTTGTCTCTCCGGTTGAGTCTACCCGCGCCCCGCGGATTGCACTATGGATGTCGTGCTACGGACATGCCATGCGGTGAGCGGGCGACCTCGCGGCCGGGCGCTCTGCGGCCGCACGCCGCGCGAGCCGCGTCGGCATCGCGCCGCCGCCGCTGCCGAAGCGGTCGAGGATCGTCTCGAGCAGCGGCAGGAAGCGGTGCACCTGGCCGCTGCGGATCGCCCAGTCCCACATCGGCTCCAGCTTCTTCCAGCCGCTCGTGTAGGCGAGGTGGCGGGCGTGCTCGCGCGCGTCGCCGTGGGCGAAGGACGCGCGCAGGAGGTTGCGCCAGCGGTAGAACTCGCGGTAGGCGCGCCAGTAGCCGGCCTCGAGCTGCTCCGCCGTCATGCCCGCCGGCCTGAACACGGCGTGGCGCGTGTCGTACAGGTCCCAGTCGAGGCTCGTGATGCGTCCCTCGGCTGCGAGCCGCCGCTCGAGCCGGGTGCCCGGATAGGGGGTCATGATGTGGAACGTCGCCGTCTCGATGCCGCGGCTCACCGCCCACTCCACGGTCCGCGGGAAGACCGAGGCGTCGTCGTGGTCCATCCCGAAGACGAAGGCGCCGTTGACCATGACGCCGAGGTCGTGCAGCCGGCGGACGGCGGCGTCGTAGGGCGGCGCGCCGGAGGCGACGCCGCCCGCTCCGGCGCGGGCGGTCCCGGCGCCGGCCAGGTTCTGCGTCTTGCCGGCGCCCAGCAGGTTCGCCTCGCTGAGCGTCTCGAAACCGATGAAGAGGCTGCGCAGCCCGCTCTCCACCGCCTTCTCGAGGAGGCCGGGCCGAAGGACGGCCTCGACCGTCCCGGCCGCCTGCCAGAGTCGGCCCATACCACTGAGGCCGTCGAACAGCGCCTCGGCGAACGGCGGGCTGCCGAAGAGGTTGTCGTCGAGGAAGTAGAGGTGCCGGCCGGGGAGGCGGTCGATCTCGGCGAGAGCGTCCTCGACCGCCTGCACGTAGAACGACCTGCCGCCGCGGAAGAACGCCTCCTTGTAGCAGAAGTCGCAGAGGTGCGGGCAGCCGCGGCTCACGACCAGCGAGTTCGGCACCAGGTACCGCTCGCGCTTGATGAGATCACGGCGCGCCGGCGGGAGGCCGGCGAGCGTCCGCTCCGTCGAGCGGTACAGCGGCTTGGGCCGGCCGGCGCGGAAGTCGCGCAGGAACGCCGGCCAGGTGTCTTCGCCCGGCCCGCAGAACACGCTGTCGGCGTGACGGGCCGCCTCATCGGGGAGGCTCGTCGGGTGCAGGCCGCCGACGCAGACGTAGGCGCCCTTCGCGCGGTAGTGGTCGGCGTACCGGTAGGCGCGGCCGGCCGAGGTGATGTACGCCTCGATGACGACGAGGTCGGGGTCGTCGTCCAGGCGCAGCTCCTCGACGTGCTCGTCCTGCAGGTCGACCTCGTCGTCAGGGTCGAGGTAGCCCGCCAGGGTGGCGAGGCCGAGCGGCGGGAACAGGGAGTACTTGATCGAGCGCCAGTACCGGCTGTCGGCCGCCGTCTTGGCCGGGCTGATCATCTTGACCCGCAGCGGGCGGCCGGACGGCGGGCGGCGCAGCGGGACCCTTCGGGCCTGCGCCGCCTCCGTGCCACTCACACGCGTCCTCCCGGCCGGTCGGCGAAGTGCGCGAGCAGCACGTCCAGACCGGTCTCGAACTCGCCGGGGCGGTCCCACACCGCGAGCCGCATGCCGACGCGCATCATGCTCGGGTAGTCGGCCCAGTGGCCGACGAGCTGGGCGACGATGTCGGTGGTCTGCACCTCGTCGCCCAGCATGCGCGCGAAGCCCAGGCCCAGCGTGTACGAGCCGAGCACGTGGTACACGGTGGCGGCGCGGTCCTCGCTGAAGCCGGCCTCGAGCAGCGTGCGCATCAGCTCCTCCATCCAGCGGCGGCCGCTCGGGGTGCGCACCACGGCCGCCGAGATGAGCGGCAGGGCGCGCGGATGCGCCTCCGTGAGCGCGTGCAGCCCCAGGAAGAGCTGGCGGACGCGGCCCTGCCAGCCGGGATGCGGCGGGGACGCCCCAAGCGCCGCCGCGGCGATCTTCTCGCCCACCGCGTCCAGGATCGCCTGCTTGTTGGCGAAGTGGTGGTAGAGGCTCATGGGCTTGACGCCGGCGTCCGCCGCGAGCCGGCGCATGTTCATGGCCTCGAGGCCATCCTCATCGATGATCTCGAGGGCGAGTGCGACGATGCGTTCTCGCGTGAGCGCGGCGCGTCTCGGCGTGGTCTCCTCGGCGACTGGCATGGGGTCCTCCAGGTCACGGTGCCGGAACCGTACTTCGTAAGGCTTACAAAGTACGGTACGACTACCTGCGCGGGAGGGTCAACGTACGCGCGTACGGTTCGGCGGGCGGGGCGTGCGAGGCTGTCCCCTTCGGAGTCCTCTCTGGGCGCATCTCCATTGTAGAGACGCTCAGGACGGCTATGGGCGGGACGACCTTCTGTGTATCGACATTGTAGATACGCGAACAGAGGAGCCGGCGGAGGACACCGGCGGTGGGGGCTGCGTCGGGTGCTGCGGCGTCGGGAGCCGCGGGCGGGAGGTCGTGGGCGGAGCTACCAGCTGGGGGCGGCGCGCGCGGCCCAGCGGCCGCAGGCCCGCGTCACCGTGACCGGCACGCCGAAGCAGGCGCTCAGCGGTTCGTCGGCGAGGACGGCGGGCGCGGCGCCGCAGGCGACCGCGCGCCCGGCTTTGAGCAGCAGGGCGTGCGTGGTCGTCGGCGGCAGTTCCTCGAGGTGGTGCGTCACGAGGACGACGGCCGGCGCCGGCCGCTCGCCGGCGAGCATCGCGAGCGCCGCGAGCAGCGCCTCCCGGCCGGGCAGGTCGAGGCCGTCGGCCGGCTCGTCGAGCAGGAGGAGCGGCGGGCGGCGCATCAGGGCGCGTGCCAGCAGGCCGCGCCGCCGCTCACCCTGGGAGCACGCCGCGAACGCGTGCTGCGCGACGGCGGCGCAGCCGAACTGCTCCAGGAGCTGCGCCGCCCGCCTCCGTGTCTCGGCGTCGAGACGGTCCTCGAGCACCTGGATCGTCCCGGTCGCGCCGGTGAGGACGACGTCGAGCGCCGTGCGGCGCGGCGAGAACGCCTCCTCGGTCCTCACGTCCACATGGCCGATGCGCTCGCGCAGCGCGCGCAGGTCCACGCGTCCCACGGTCTGGCCGAGGATCGCGATCTCTCCGCGGCTGGGGTGGCGCATGCCCGCGGCGACGTCCAGCAGGGTCGACTTGCCGGCGCCGTTCGGGCCGAGCACGGCCCACTGCTCGCCGGGGGAGACGGTCCAGTCGACCTCGGTGAGGATCGGTCTGCGCCGGCGGGTGCGGGCGTCCCACTCCCAGACCGTGACGCCGGTGACCTGCAGGGCGGGGACGGGGCCGGCGCCGGAGCGGGGCGCGCCGAGGGTGACCGGATCGGGCGCGGCGGTCATCCGGGGGGCGTCAGCCGAGGCGCGCGACCCGCTCGCCGCGGACGCTCCGGCGCGCGGCGGCGGAGGCCTCGGTGAGCGCCTCGCGCGCCTCGGCCACCACGCCCACGGTGGCGCGCGCCCTGCCGCGGGCAGGGTCGCCCTTCCTGCGCTTCGGCCAGGCGCGGACGGTGGCCTGGACCGCGTCCCGGCCGCCGGCCGCGAACGCCCTGGCCAGCTGCGCCTGCACCTCGGCGTCCGGGCTCGCCGCGGCGAACTCCGCCGCGGCGATGGCGTAACCGTTGCCGTTGAAGCTCAGCGAGACGCCGCCCCAGGCCTTGACGGCCGCGAGCGGCGGCGCGTCCGTGATCGAGTCCCCGACGTACATCACGCCGCCGCCCGCTACGCCCTCGGCGGCGACGATCTCCTCGAGGGCGGCGAGCTTCTGGCCGCCGCCGACGGGATGCACGGCGGCCAGCATCTCGCCGCTCACTTTGCCGTCCATCCGCGTCCAGAACAGATCGTCGAGCTCCG
>JBLMXT010000160.1:0-5199 GCA_050257915.1 Deltaproteobacteria bacterium | reverse complement strand
GCTCGTCGCTCGCGGTGAGGAGGATGATGTAGGGCGGGCGGGAGCGGCGTCGCGCGCGCAGCTGCCGGCACAGCTCCGGCCCCCCGCAACCCGGCAGGTCCCAGTCGACCACGGCGAGGTCCGGCGCGTTGGCCGCCAGCAGCAGCGACATCGCGTGGGCGCCTTCCCCGCACTCGACCGGCTCGAGCCCGAGCCGAATCAGGTCCCGGGCCAGCTCGCGAAGGACGTCTCTCGAATGGGCATCGCCGTGCGCGATGAGCAGCTTCACGCCAGTCCCCCAGCGGACCGCCGTGCCGGACGGCGCGGCGTACTCTCTCGCGCCCATTCTCGTCCTGGAGGCCTCCGACGGCGATAGAACGATCGCCTAGCGCGGCGCCTCCACGGGCTTGAACCGCTTCTGCGCCGAGACGATCTCGCGCAGCGCCTCCTGCAGGCTCGCCCTGGTGAGCGGCGGCAGCGTCCACGTCTCGATGATGTTGTCGACAGGACGCCCGTGGCGCAGGCGGTTGGCGTGGTGACGCAGCTGCAGGTGCTGCATGCTGATGAACGCCTCGCGAAGCGCGCGCTCGGGGATCACCTCGTCGCCGCCGACCTCGACGATCGCGGCGAGCCGCTCGAGCGTCGAGGCCGAGGTGATGGACGAGGCGAAGGCGAAGTAGCGCGCGTAGTTCTGGATGGGCACGAGCCCGTTCTTCTTGATGTCGATGCTGCCCTCGAGCTTGCCCCGGAAACCGAGCGGCGGTCGAACCCGCGTGCCCAGCTGGATGAGCCCCTCGAGGAACCTGCGGTGCTCCGGGGCCTCGCGCATCACATCGGTGAGCACCTTGTCCACGTAGAGTTCGCCGGCGATCTGGCGGTAGTCGAACGAGACGCTGGCGCGGGCCATGCGGTCCAGGTCCTTGCCCTCGAGACAGTCCTCGAAAGTGGACCGCCAGCGGGAGAGCGGCATGCGCCAGGCGCGGTTGCTGGCGAGCACGCCGTGCGGGTCGGCCGGCAGCCCACAGCGCGCGATGCCGGTGTTGACGTCTCGCGCCAGGACGCGGAAGTAGTCGGCCACGGCGGGGTCGTCGGAGTCGTCGTAGGCCAGCCCGTTGTCCTGGTCGGAGGCGAGCGTGAGCTCGGAGCGCGCAGCACTGCCGAAGGCGAGCCACGCGTAGGGCACCGGCGGCTCGCCCAGCCGGTCGATGACCACCTCGAGCAGCTGCGAGGTGATCGCGTCGTGCAGCACCGTGAACACCCGGGTCATCGACGGGGCGTCGATGTTCGCGGTCATGAGGTCGAGGAAGAGCTGCGGGATGTCGGACGCCGCCTTGATGACCTCGTCCTCGGTGCGCGCGGCCAGGATCTCGCGACGCAGGGCGAACGGGCTGCGCGCCTCGAGCGACATCAGGTTGCTGGCGGACAGGACGCCCACCACCTCCCCCTCGTCGTCGAGCACCGGCAGGTGGTTCACGCCGGCGGTCATCATCGCGATGCTCGCCTCGGGGGCGAGCACTTCGGCGCCGATCGTGTGCACCGGCGAGGACATGATCTCCGTGACGGGGGCGTGCCGGGAGACGCCTCCGACCACCACCTTGTCGCGCAGGTCGACGTCGGTGACGATGCCGGCGATGCCCCTGCCGCCGGGGCCGCGCACGATGACCGCCGAGCGCTTGTCGGCGATCATGATCTGCGCGGCCTCCCGCGCCGTCGTGTCCGGGTCGCAGAACAGCGGCTTGCTGCGCGTCACCGACGTGACCGGCATGACGCGCACGTCGGGCAGGGCGCGCATCGTCCCGGCCGCCTGCAGCAGGCGCTCGCGGGCGTTGGCGGCCATCCACTGGAGGCCGGACGGGCGGCTCAGCACCCCGAACGCAACCTCGCGCGGGAGGCAGTAGACCATCGCGTCCTCCCGCGCCCGCGTGGTGAACTCGGGGGCGAGGCCGGTGAGCAGCGTCGGGTGGCCGACGATCTCCCCGGCCGACACCACGGCGACGTAGGCGTCCTTGTGGACCAGCTCGAGCGTGCCCAGCCGCACCACGTAGAGCTCCTCCCCGGGCGGCCCGCCCTCCACGAGGATCGCCTCGCCGGCGGGCACGGCGCGCTCGCGCACCGACGCGGCGACCGCATGCAGCTCCTCGGGCGGCAGGTCCTTGAACGGCGGGACCCGCGAGAGGAAGCGGACCCTGTCGGCGATGCGTGCGGGATCGGCGGCCGGTGTCATCTCTGCTCCTCTACCTGATCGCGCGTTCCAGGAGCCCGCGCTCGTGCAGGTGGCGCAGGCTCTCGATCACGTCGGCTTCGTTCTTGTGCTCGAGCACCACCATGGCGCCGGCGGCGCGGGCGAGCTCCATGACCGGCGCGGCGTCGATGACGCCGCGCCCCAGCGGCAGGTGCTGGTCGCCGCCGACGTGCCCCTCGTTGTCGTGCAGGTGCACGTGCTTGAGGAGGTAGTGGTCGTCGGCGAGCCACGCGGACAAGGTGCCGGTGACGGCCGCGTGGCCGACGTCCAGGGAGAGCCCGAGGCCACGGAGGTCGAGATCGCCGGGGGCGCGGAAGTGGGTGTGCTTGACGAAGGGCAGGTTCTCGACGGCGATCGTGACCCCGTACTCCTCCTGCAGCAGCGCGAGCGCCTCGAAGGAGCTCTCGAGCGTGGCGACGACGCGCGCGTCCCACCCCTTGTACCGGCGCTGGAGGTCGGGGTGCACCACGTAGACGCGGGCGCCGAGCTCGCCCGCGACGTCGAGTTGCCGCCGGTGCTCCTCGAGCGCCCTGCGGTGCTGGCGTCCCGAGCGGCTGCCGTACTCGAAGTGGAGGAACGGCCCGTGGACGGAGATCGGCAGCCCCGCGAGCGCGACGACGCGCGCGTTGGCCGTGTCGAGCAGACTGTGCCGGCCCAGCGAGAGGATCTCGGCCGACGGCGCGATCTCGCCGATGCGCAGCAGGGCCGCCGCGAGCGAGAAGTTCGCGTACGCCCCCGTCGAGATCCCGATGTCGTCGTAGATGGGCACCCGGTACGCAGTATCGCACGCCGGGTGCCCCCTGGCGTTGTCCGGCAAAGGACGACGGGCGGCGATCCGCCCGGATCGCCGCCCGTCGTCGTCTCCCGGCCACGCCGGTCTGCTCGTCAGCGCGGGTAGTTGGGCGCCTTGTACGGCGCGGTGCCGTACGGGTTCGTGCTGACCGTGTCGAGCGTCGCCCCCTCGACCTGGTGGCGGCGGCCGACGCTGTAGGCGAGCGGGTAGCCGTCTCCGGCGTTGACACGGATCAGCGCGTGGCGGAACACCGGGCTCTCCGGAGCGGCGACCGCGGCGGGATGGACGACCGGCGAGACGATGCTCGCGCCCACCGTCGTGGTCGTCGTCGTGGGCGCCGGCTGGCTGACGGCCCAGATCAGCGCGGCGGCGATCAACGCGACTGCGATCAGCGCGATGACCGGCGTGAGTGGAAAGTGATGGACGTGGGGCCTGTGGGCGATGGTGTTACTCATGACACGCTCCCCTCTCGCGGACGTGTGGTTCCCCGACCACGGGTCCAGCGTAGGCCCCGTGGACCCCCCCGCGCGTCACCCGAAAAGGATGAACCGAGGAGCACTTCGAGGACTGCTCCGCCGCGGATGGAGGAGAGACGCCGCCGCTCAGGAAGAGCCGCGGTGGTGCCGATGCAGGCCGCAGACGAAGCACGCCGCTGAAGGGAGACGATGGACCCGACGCTCGAGAGCGCGGAGGCGCCGCCGGCGCCGCGCCCGCTGGAGGCGCCGGCGGCCGCGAGGCCGGGCGCGCAGCCGCACGCGCTGGCCGGCGCCGGCGCGCGCGCCCGCGGCCCGCGGGCGCGCCTCGTCGTCGCCGGCCGCCCGGAGCCGCAGCCGGCCACCACCCCCTGGCGCCTCACGTGGCAGTGGGTGGCGGCGGCGGCCGTCGCCGCCGGCCTGGCCTGGCTCACCTACTCCGGAGGCGGCTGGATCCCGCTGCTCTCGGCGTTCGACCTCGCCGTGCACGAGTTCGGCCACCTGCTCACGTTCTGGGCGCCGCCGCTGCTCTGCTCGCTCGCCGGCTCGCTGCTGCAGGTCGCGGCCCCGCTGGCCCTCGGCGGGTACTTCTGGTGGCGTCGCGACGCGTTCGCGGCGATCCTCATGGTCGCATGGTCGGCGGAGAACCTGCACAACGTGTCCGTGTACATCGGCGACGCCGAGGCGATGCTGCTGCCGCTCTTCGGCGACGACGGGTCAGGTGCGGGCCACGACTGGCACAACATCCTGCTCGAGCTGGACGCGCTGGGGGCCACGGACCAGCTGGCGCTCGTGGCCAAGACCGGTTCGGTGATCCTCTTCGTCGTGGCGGTGGGGCTCGCCGCACTGGGCTTCTCGCGGGCGCGCCGAGCCTGACCTCTCGCGGCAACCAGGCAGCTCTCGCGGCGAGCCCGTCCTCTCGTATACTCCCGCTCGACACGAGTCGACCGTGTGAGGAGGCGCGCGTGGGCTGGATGGCGAGGGCGATCGACGCAGGGCGCGAGTACCGCAAGTTGCTGACCGAGCTCGAGGACGACCTGTTCCTCGACATCGGAGCGGAGCGCGCCAAGTCCACCAAGTTCTGGGTGCAACTCGTGCTCGCGAGCGTGATCGCCGCCGGCGGCGTGATCGGGGACTCCACGCCGGCGGTGATCGGCGCGATGATCATCGCGCCGCTCGGCACGCCCATCTACGGGCTCGCGCTCGCGGCCGTCGTCGGCGACCGGCGCGAGCTGCGCGCCTCGCTGCGCCTGCTCCTCGGCGGCATCGCCGTGAACATCCTCATCGGCGTGCTCATCGGCATGATCACCGTGAACCGCATGCCGCTCGACGTGAACCCGCAGATCGTCGGCCGCACCGCGCCCACGGTCCTCGACCTCACAGTGGCGGTCGCCGTCGGCATCGCCGGCTCGTTCGCCCTCTCGCGCCGCGACGTCGCCGACATCCTCGCCGGCGTGGCCATCGCCATCTCGCTCGTCCCCGTGCTCGCCGTGGTCGGCATCACCATCGGCTCGTGGCGCCTCGACCTGGCGCTGGGCGCCTTCGTCCTGTTCCTCACCAACGCCGCTGCGATCCTCGTCGCCGGCGCCCTGGTGTTCTCGGCCGCCGGCTACCAGCGCGACGCCCGGGACCTTGATGAGCGCGCCGGACGCCGGGCGAGGAGATGGATCATCGCGCTCGTCGTCGTCCTTCTGATCCCGCTGGGTGCATCG
>JBLMXT010000159.1:0-3692 GCA_050257915.1 Deltaproteobacteria bacterium | reverse complement strand
GACGAGGCCGACGAGCAGGCGCTGGAGGCGGTCATGGGCAGCGTGCGTGCGCTCGCCGGCACGGCGCCCGTCCTGCCCGTGTCCGCCACCACCGGCGCCGGCATGAAGCGCCTGCTGGGCGCCGTCGTCTGATGGGCGCGCACGACCCGCACCGGGGCGTCCCGCACGACCACGACGGGCACGACCACCTGCGCCACCTGCCCGAGGACGCCGCGCCCGCGGTCTTCGCGGCCCGAGCGGATGTGGTCTTCACTCCGCCCGCCCGGGCCGATCAGCTCGAGCTGGCGGTCACGCGCTTCCTCGCCACCCTCTCCGACAGACTGGCCGAGGCCGGCTGCACGCTGGTCGGCCACATCAAGGGCACGCTCGCGGCGCGCGGCCGCGGCGACCTCGCCTTCCACGCGACGACGCTCGGCGCCGCGCCGGCGCTCACCGGCGCCGTCGCCGGCGCCGCGGGGGAGGTCACCCTCACCGTCAACGTCATCGTCTTCGGCGTGGATGAGGAGGCGCTGCCGGCGATCGTGACCGGCGCCTGGTCGGGAGCGAGCGACGCCCCGACCGTCTGGCGCGGCTGAGCCCTCCTGCCGTCCTCCAGGACGACGACGGCGGAGGCCCCGCGGGGCCTCCGCCGTCGTCTCAGCTCCAGACCCCGAACGCGCTCAGGGTCGGCGAGCGAGCGTCACGCCTGCGCGCCGTACTTCTTGCCGGCGTCGATCATGGCCTTGACGCACTCCGGCTTCGCGGCGTCGATCACGATGCCCGAGCCCAGGATGAAGCCGCCGTCGCCGGCGACGTCCTCCATCAGCTGGCGCACGTAGTCGTCCATGTCCTGCACCGTGCCGGTGGTGAGCAGGGCGCCGGGGACGTTGCCGCCGATGCACTGGTAGCCTCCCAGGTGCTTCCTGGCCTCCTGCATGTTGGTGGCGTCGAACATCCAGATCATCTTGCCGGCCGGGATCTCCGGATCGTGGATGGCCTCGAGGCGGTCGTTGTAGCCGCCCTCGGCGAAGCACAGCGGGACGATGCCTTGCTCGATGAGGCCGAGCAGGACCTTCTTGAAGCTCGGCCAGTAGAACGTGCGGAAGTCCTCGTCGCTGAGGAACCCGTCGGCGCCCTTGTGCAGCGGGATGAACACGAAGGGGTGCTTGTTGATGTCGCACGGGCGCACGCCCCAGTCGATGGCCAGCGGCACCAGGCGTTCGCAGGCCTCGAGCACCTTCTCCGGCTGGCGGAACTTGTCGAGCATGAGCCCGCGGGTGCCGCGCATGGTGTCGCCGAGGATGTCGTAGGGGGCCTTGGTGGCGCCGCCGGCGAAGCCGGGGATGCCGAACCTGGCCGTGGAGTCCTGGTCCATCTTCGTCATCGCCTGGACCCACTCCAGCGCCGCGTTGCCGGCCGCCATCATCTTCTTCAGCATGTCCTGCACGGGCGGCGTACCGAACGGGATGAAGAACGGGCCGACCATGGGACCTTCGACCAGGTCGGTGAAGGGGTCCAGCGTGGCCCACGGCTCCATGGCGCCGATCACGCGCGGCAGGTAGAAGCGCTGCCAGTAGTTGGAGGGGTCGGCGATGAGCTTGTCGTACTCGTCGGCGGCCATGTACTCGGCCTCGTTGTACTGGTAGCCCGAGTCCTCGTCGACGCCGTGGCCGGGCCAGTCGTAGAGCTTGTAGTCGAGCGCGTCGTAGACCTTCACCGGGGCGATGTTGATGGTGAAGGCGAGCACGTCCGGCCGGTAGATGTCGTGGAAGCGCTGCCAGGCGTCGTGCAGCTTGTCGAAGTCGTAGTACGTCTCCCTGGCGGTGAGGCCGGCGTCGAGGCCGGGGAACAGGGCGATCCACGGCGCGATGGGCGGCCGCGACGGCTTCTTGAGCTGCACCGCGTCCTTGAACAGCTGCACGCGCTCCTGGTACTCGGCCTTGACGGCGTCCGAGGCGAACGCGATGTCGGGGTCCCGCCACACCTCGAACCGCTTCTCGAAGCGCTCCTCAGGGGTCAGCTTGTCCCAGTTCTCCGCAAAGGCCATCACGCACCCCCGATCCACTGCTTGGCGAGCTCGACGGCCTCCACGGCGTCCTTGCCGAAGCCGTCCGCGCCGGTGTAGGCGACGACCTGCTCGGTGATGGGCGCGCCGCCGATCATGAGCTTGACGTCGCCACGGATGCCGGCTTCGCCCGCCGCGGCGACCACGCTCTTCATCGCATCGATGGCGCTGGTGAGCAGGCAGCTCATGGCGATGATCCGCGCGTCCTTGTCCCGCGCCGTCGCGACGAACCTGTCGACCTTGACGTCCACGCCGAGGTCGACGACGTCGAACCCGGCGATGTCGAGCATCGTGGCGACGATGTCCTTGCCGATGTCGTGGATGTCGCCCTGCACGGTGCCGATCACGATGACGCCGAGCTTCTCCTCCGGCGCCGCGCCGACCAGATGCGGCTTCAGCTTCGCGGAGACCCCCGTCATGATCTCTCCGGCCATGATGAGCTCGGGGATGAAGGCCTCGCCGGCCGCGAACTTCTCCCCGATCACGTCCATCGCCGCCTTGCAGTCGGCCAGGATGCCGACCGCGTCGGCGCCGCTCGCCAGCAGGTCGTCGACCATCGCCAGGGCATCGTCTTCCCGCAAGTCGACGATGGCCTGTGTCAACTCTCGTGTCACGGTTCCTCCCTTCAGGTCCCCGCCGGGCCCGGCTCCTCCAGTTGCGCCTCGCCCATGTACAGCGCCTCGAGGCGAGGGTCTCCGCGCAGGGCGCCCGGAGTCCCACCCAGGGCAATCGTACCTCTCTCCAACACGAGGCCGGCATTCGCAGCGGTCAAAGCGCCCCGTACTCCTCCACCGCCTCGGCCAGCGCTTCGACGTTCTCCGGCTTCGCCTGGTCGGGGATCCCGCCCGGGCCGTCGAGGATGAGCCCGGTCTCACCGAACAGGTCGATGAGCTCCTTGACGTCGTCCTTGACCTGCTGCGGGGTGCCGGTGACGAGCAGCGAGCTCGGCACGTTGCCCCAGAAGCACAGCACGTCGCCGCAGACCTCCTTGAACTTCCTGCGGTCCACGCGGTCGAAGTGCGCCGCGACCTTGCCCGGCGGCAACTCGGCGAGGAACTCGAGGCGCGGGGTGTAGTCGCCCTCGAACAGTGGCATCGGCGTGATGCCCGCGGCGACGCACTCGTCGATGAGCGCCCTGAAGGTCGGCCAGTAGAACGTCGCGAACTGCTCGTCGCTCATGAACCCGCCCGCGCCCTTGTGCATCGGGATGAACTGCCGCGGGATGCCGGTGACGGCGAAGGCGGCGTGCAGCAGCCCGATGGTCGCCTCCTGCATCACCCCGACCGCCTGCAGCAGCGTGTCCGGCTGCCGGTACATGTCGAGCGTGCTCCCGCGCAGGCTGCGGAACGTATCCGAGACGCAGTCGAACGCGGGCATGAGCGCGGCGCCCCACGTCGGCGGGTAGCCGAGGTCCTTCATCTCCTGCAGGTACCTGCCGTTGGCAGCGTTGGTCTTCTCCTGCGCCTCGGCCATGTCGAGCATCGCCTGCAGCGCCGCCTTGAGCGGCGGGATGCCGAGCAGGTTGCCGAGCACCTGGAGGTAGTAGCTGTTGGAGAACCAGTACAGCGGCGGCAGGGGGATCTGGCCGAGGCCCTCGAGCTTGGAGCCCATACGTGGCAGGATCGTGGTGAAGGTGAAGCCGTTCGGG
>JBLMXT010000158.1:0-3149 GCA_050257915.1 Deltaproteobacteria bacterium | reverse complement strand
GGATCGTCGTCCGGTAGCCGCTCCTGGTGGCGTAACAGCCGGCGGTGAGCCCGGCGATGCCGGCGCCGATGATGACGAGCCGCGGCGCCGTCATGTCTTCCTCCCTCTCGGATCGGACTGCATCTCGGTGGCGAGGCCGGCCAGAGAGCACAGCCTCGCAAGCATCGCATCCCGCGTCGCTTTGTCCCCGGGATCCGCGCCGAGCCACTCACCGCTGCCTCGCGGCCGCAGGAAGAGCTGGTGCACCACGGCGGTCACGACCAGCACACGGAAGCGGACGTCCTGGTCGGGGAGCGCCGGGCAGGCGTGGCGGACCATCTCGGCGAGGGCGGTCATGGTCTCGCTCGTCAGGCTCTCCCCGGCGCCGCCCACGTCCAGCTCGCTGCGCAGCGCCAACTCGGCGGCGACCGGCTCCGCGAAGAGGAAGTCACAGATCCTCACGAGGTTCGCCAGCAGGTCGGGTCCGGTGGACCCCGGCGCCATGCCCCGCTCGCGGAAGTAGTCGCCGATGATGACGCGGACCGCCTCCCGGACGAGGTTCTCCTTGGAGCCGAAGTGGTAGTTGACGGCGTTGAGGTTGGCGCGCGCGTCCTCGACGATCCTGCGCACGGTGACGTCGCGCGCTGCCTCGGAGGTGCGGATCAGCCTGACGGCCGCGACGAGGAGATCGGCACGGGTCCGATGGTGGGACGCGGGATTCATACGTTGTTTTATACGATGTTCCATCGCCCTGTGTCAAGGACTGCTAAGCTTCTTCGGCCACGACGCGGGAGCACACGTGAAGTACCTCGCCGATCTCTTCGCACGCAATCGGGCCTGGGCGGAGGAGCGCACCGGCGCCGACCCGGAGTTCTTCACTCGGCTGGCGCACCTCCAGCGCCCCGACCTGCTCTGGATCGGCTGCTCCGACAGCCGGGTCCCGGCCAACGAGATCGTCGGCCTGGCGCCCGGCGAGCTCTTCGTGCACCGCAACGTCGCCAACGTGGTGCCGGACACCGACCTGAACGCGATGGCGGTGATCGAGTACGCGATCTCGTCGCTGGGCGTGCGCCACGTCATCGTCTGCGGCCACTACCGCTGCGGAGGGGTGCGCGCCGCGCTCGAGGGGCACCAGGCCGGCGCGGTCGCTCTCTGGCTGCAGCCGCTGCGGAACCTCGCGGAGGAGCACCGCGACGAGCTCGACGCGTTGCCGTCCAACGAAGCACGCTGGGACCGGCTCTGCGAGCTGAACGTCGCCGCCCAGGTCCTGGCGGTCGCGCGGTCCGAGGCCGTCCAGAGCGCGTGGGAGCGCGGCGCGGACCTGGCCGTCCACGGCTGGATCTACGACCTGGAGGACGGCCTGCTCCGCGACCTCGAGGTCACGGTGGGCGCCGGGGCGGCGGGCGGCGGCCCGTGACCGCGCCGCGGGGCGGCTACTCATTGCGGGATGGCCACTCAGGGCGGACGGACGTCGCGCTCCGTCCCTGGGCCGCGGACGACCTCCGGCCGCTCCAGCGCCTGCTCGGCGACCCGGAGATGACGCGCCATCTCGGCGGCCCGGAGTCGCAGGCGGCCATCCGCGCCCGCCACGAGCGCTACCTTGTCGCCGACCCGGAGCGGCACGGGCTGTTCGCCGTGACCGTCGGCCGGGCGGCGGAGGCGGTCGGCTGGGTCGGCTACTGGGAGTCGGAGTGGCGTGGCGAGCTGGTGTGGGAGTGCGGCTGGAACGTGCTGCCGGAGGCGCAGGGCCGCGGCGTCGCCACGGCGGCCGCGGCGCTCATGATCGCCGACGCCCGGCGGCGCGGCCGCCACCGCTCTCTGCACGCCATCCAGTCGGTCGACAACGTTGCCTCCAACGCCCTCTGTCGCAGGCTCGGCTTCGAGCTGCTCGGCGAGGTCGAGGTCGACTACCCGACGGGCGTGGTGATGCGCAGCCACGACTGGCGCCTGGACCTTCGGCGGACCGGACCCTGGCCGCGGCGCATCGAGCGAAACGGTGTGGGGTTGGCGGCGGAGAGCTTCGGCGACCCCTCGGAGCCGGCGGTCCTCCTGATCATGGGGGCGATGGCCTCCGGCGTCTGGTGGCCGGAGGAGTTCTGCCGCCGGCTGGCTGCGTCGGGCCGGTTCGTCGTGCGCTACGACCATCGCGACACCGGCGGCTCGAGCACGGGTGCGCCGGGCGCCCCCGGCTACACCACCGAGGACCTCGCCGACGACGTCGTGCGCGTGCTCGACGGCTTCGGCATCGCGCGCGCGCACCTGGTCGGCATGTCGCTCGGGGGATTCCTCGCGCAGCTGGTCGCGCTCAAGTACGCCGACCGCGTGCTCACGCTGACGCTGGTCGCGTCGGAGCGCCTGACCGCCACCGACCCGGCCCTTCCCGGCATGTCTCCGGACATCCCCGCCTACCACGCGCGGGCCGCCGAGCTCGACTGGTCGGACCGCGAGGCGGTCGTCGCGTACCAGGTCGGCGCCTGGCGGCTGCTGAGCGGGCCGGCGCATCCCTTCGACGAGGCCGGGATCCGCGCTCTGGCGGCGGCCGACTACGAGCGCACGCCGGACCCGCTGACACCGATGAACCACACCCTGCTCGGCGACGCCGACGCATGGTACGGCCGGCTGGACCAGATCAGGCAGCCGGCCCTCGTCGTCCACGGGACCGCCGACCCGGTGCTTCACTACGCGAACGCGGAGGCGCTCGTGCGCGACCTGCCGGCTGCCGAGCTGCTCACGCTTCCGGGTACGGGCCACGAGCTGCACCCGGACGACTGGCCCGCCATTCTCGAGGCGCTCGTCCGGCACACGCGTGGCGCCGCGCCGCCGGCCGGGTAGGATGAGCGCCATGGAGAAGCCGGACCGCAACGCCCTCGTCGCCTTGCCCGTCGTCCTCGTCATCGCCGCCCTGGTGGCGCTCGCCGGCAGCCGGGGCGGGTCCACCGTCGGCGGCTTCCCGGTGTTCGCGCTCTGCGTGATCGTCGCGTTCGCCATCCAGTGGGTCGCGTTCGTGCCCGCGTATCTCCTCCAGACGGAGCGGTTCTTCGACCTCACCGGCGGCCTGACGTACATCACCGTGGCGATCGTCGCCGTGCTGCTGTCCGACGCGCCCGACGCGCGCTCCTATCTGCTGCTCGCAATGGTGGTCGTGTGGGCCGTGCGCCTGGCCTCGTACC
>JBLMXT010000157.1:0-9437 GCA_050257915.1 Deltaproteobacteria bacterium | reverse complement strand
GGTCGACGCGGGGGCACCGGCGGTCCCCGGCCTCGGCGACGACGAGGCCGAGGTCGCGCGGCGCTGGGCCGCGGCGCTCACCGCCGGCCCCTCGCCGCGCGTGATCAGCGGCTGTTCGAGCGGCTCGGTGGAGCTCCTCCGCGCGGCCGCACAGCTGGCCGCGGCGCTCGGACGCGCCGGCGGTGCGCGCCGCCGCCCAGCGGCGCACGCCCGCGGCCTCGTCGTCGCCGTGGCCGGGGACGGCGGGGGCCTCGGCGTCGATCTCGTGCGCGCGCGCGAGCGCCAGGCGTACCAGGTCGTCGGGCGCCGCCCGGCGCGTCTCGGCGGCGACCTCGTCGAGCTTGGTCGCGTGCGTCGTCGCGATCCAGAGCGCGCTGGGCTCGCGGCGCTTGATGCGCGTGATGCCGGAGTCGTTCCAGCGGCGGATGTGGTTGCGCTCCTCCACCTCGTTGGGGCGCAGGTGCAGCCACGTGCGGATGGTGAGGTCGAGCATCGGCGCCGTGTTGGTGAGGTCCTCGCCGAGCACGAGCACGGCATCGGCGTCGTGGATGTCCGCCGCCGACCCCAGCCGCAGGCGCGGGTCGGCGGCGATCTCGAGCACGGCGCCGACCAGGCGGTCGTCGCTGTCCGACATGCCGCGGAAGAAGCTGCCCGGGCCGACGAGCGCGCGCAGCGCGTAGTTGGCCTCCAGCGAGGCGCGCGGCGAGCCGATGCCCAGGGCGCGGCGGCCGCGCAGCAGGCCCGCCGCGGCGTCGAGCGCCAGCTCGCCGAGGAGGGCGGCCGTGCCTGCGGCCTGGCCGCCCTGCCCTTCCGGGGCCGCGACGGCGTGCGCGGCGGCCTGGAGGCGCGCGCCCTCTTCCGTCGGCGCGTCGGCGATCGGCTGCGGCGGCGCCTCCGCGGCGTCCGCCTCGTCCTGCTCCCCGGGAGCCGGCGGGGCCGTCGCCTGCGGCGGCAGCAGCCCGGCCCCGATCCGGGCCGCGCGCACCCGCTCCGGTGCGTTCACGAACTCGAACCCGAAGCGGCCGCGGTCGCAGAGGAACATCTTGTTGACGTCGCGGTTGAAGCGCCCCTGCACGCGGCGCAGCTCGCCGTAGCGCGACGAGAGCGTCGTCGTGCAGCCGAGTCCGCAGTCCGGGCACACCGACGGCGCCGTCTGCAGGTCCCACTTGCGCGAGTACCGGCGCGAGAACGGCTTGTCGTCGAACACGCCGGTCGGGCACACCTCGATGAGGTTGCCGCTGAACTCGCTCTCCAGGGTGCCGCTCTCGGCGCGCCCGAAGTAGACCTGGTTGCGCAGGCCGAACACGCCGAAATCGCGGCCGCCGGCGTAGTCGTTGTAGAAACGGGTGCAGCGGTAGCAGGTGATGCAGCGGTTGAGCTCGTGGGTGACGAACGGGCCGAGGTCCTGGTTCTCGAAGGTCCGCTTGCGGCCGCGGTAGCGGCGGTAGCTGTGCCCCGTCATCACCGTCATGTCCTGCAGGTGGCACTCGCCGCCCTCGTCGCAGACCGGGCAATCGTGCGGGTGGCTGAGCATCATGAGCTCGATCATCTCGGCGCGGAAGCGGATCGC
Organism: Deltaproteobacteria bacterium; assembly: GCA_050257915.1. Taxonomy (GTDB): domain Bacteria; phylum Actinomycetota; class Thermoleophilia; order UBA2241; family UBA2241; genus CAIXSE01. The sequence continues at coordinate 7,867 of JBLMXT010000157.1, read as the reverse complement.
CTCCTCGTCGAAGATGTCCATCCGCGTGCCCTCCAGCGCCTCGGTCATGCAGGCCATGGCGATCTCGCTCTTCTCGTTGCCCTCGCGGTCGGTCCAGTAGAGGCGCACGGCGCACTGGCGGCAGGCGCCGATGGACCCGAGGACGGGGTGCCAGCAGAAGAAGGGCAGGTCGAAGCCGAGCGAGAGGGCGACGTCGAGCATGTTGCGGCCCTCTTCGGCCTGGTACTCGGCGCCGTCGATGATGACGGTGACGAGCTTGGGCGCCGTCGCGCCGCGTCCGTCGCCGCTCACCACGTCGTCCCCTTCAGCGCCGGCGCATCGGAGCCGTGGAGCGGGTAGTGGCAGCCGCCCTCGGCGACGTGACGCGCGAAGTCGTCGGGGAACAGGCGCAGCGCGCTCTCGAGCGGCTGCATGGCGCCCGGCGCCAGGTCGCAGAAGCACTTGTCGGAGTCCATGAACCAGACGCCCTCGGCCAGCACGGCGACGTCTCCCGGCTCGCCGCGCCCGTACTCGATGTCCTCGAGCAGCGCGGCCATCCACTGCAGGCCCTCGCGGCAGGGCGTGCACCAGCCACACGACTCCTGGGCGAAGAACTGCATCATGTTGAGCGTCATGCCGACGGGGCAGGTCTGGTCGTCGAGGAGGACCAGGGTCCCGGTGCCGAGCCGGCTGCCGACCGCGCCCATCGTGGCGAAGCCGAGCGGGACGTCGATGCCGTCCGCCGGGACGAAGGAGGTCGAGGCGCCGCCCGGGCTGACGGCGCGCAGCGTGAACCCGGGCAGCAGGCCGCCGGCGTGGACCTCGATGAGCTCCCGCATCGGCACGCCCATCGGGAGCTCGACGCAGCCGGGTCTGGCCACGCGGCCGGCGACGCCGAAGATCTTGGTGCCGCCCTCGTCCGTGACGGAGAGGCCCTTCCACCAGTCCGGGCCGTGCCGCACGATGGCGGGCACCGCCATGTAGGTCTCGACGTTGTTGACGACCGTCGGCCGCGAGAAAAGGCCGGCGCCGGTCATGTGCGGCGGCCGGGCGCGCGGGTTGGCGCGCTGGCTCTCCAGTGCGTTCAGCATCGCGGAGGCCTCGCCGCAGATGTAGCGGCCGATGCTCACGTGGAGCTCGATGTCGAAGGGGAAGCCGGAGCCGAGCACGTCCTTGCCGAGGTAGCCGCGCTCGCGGGCCTCGGCGATGGCGTGCTCGAGCGAAGCCACCGCCGTGTCGTACTGCTGGCGCAGGAAGATGTAGCCCTCGTCCGACTCGGTGGCGAAGCCCGCGAGCAGCATGCCCTCGAGCAGCAGGTGCGGGTTGCGCTCCAGGAGGAACCGGTCCTTGAAGCTGCCCGGCTCCATCTCGTCCCCGTTGCAGACGATGTACTTGGGGTGCGGCGCGTCGGGCCCCAGCGGCATGGTGCTCCACTTGCGGCCGGTGGAGTAGCCGGCGCCGCCGCGGCCACGCAGGCCCGACTCGGTCACGAGTGTGGTGACCTCGGGCGGCTGCAGGCCCTCGAGCGCGCGCCTGAGGCCCTCGTAGCCCCCGGCGGCGATGTAGTCGTCGATCGTGGCGGGCCGGCCGTCGGCGCGCATGGCGCGCGTGAACGGCCGGTCCTCGGCCGGGTAGCCCGGGAGTCCCGGCCGGCTCGTCACGCGTACCCCCCGAGGATGCCGGCCACGTCGCCCGCAGAGACCGGCCCGTGCAGCTCGTCGTCCACCATCAGCGCCGGGCCGCGGTCGCAGGCGCCGAGGCAGACGATCGGCAGCAGCGTGAAGCGGCCGTCCGCGGTCGTCTGCCCCATGCCGACGCCGAGCTCCGCCTCGACGGCGGCGCGCAGCTCGGCGTAGCCCAGGCTCCAGCAGGCGAAGCTGTCGCAGACGAGCACGATGTGGCGGCCCACCGGCTTGCGGAAGACCATGTTGCCGAAGGTGGCGATGGAGTCGAGCTCCGCGACCGTCACCCCCAGGTACTCGCCCAGGTCCGCCAGGGCCTCGTCCGAGAGCCAGCGCCGCCGCGCCTGCACGATGCGCATCGCCGTCGCCGCGGCCGCCCGCCGGTCCGGGTAGTGCCCGAGGATGGCGTCCAGCTGGCGCGTCTCTTCGTCGCTCAGGCTCATCCGCTCACGTCCACGCTCATCGGTCCACGTCCGCCATGACGAAGTCGATGCTGCCGAGCACGGTCACGAGATCGGCGATCTCGTAGCCGGTGCAGAGCAGCGGCAGGACCTGCAGGTGCGGGAACGACGCGCTGCGGATCCTGGTGCGGTACGACGAGTTGCCGCCGTCGCTGATGGTGTAGTAGCTGTACTGGCCCTTGGTCCCCTCGGTGTAGACGCACGCCTCCCCCGGCGGCACCACGGGGCCCCAGGTGACGCCCAGGAAGTGGGTGATGAGCGACTCGATGTCGTGCATCGTGTGCGGTTCCTTCATCGGCGGCGTCGCCAGCGGGTGGTACGCCTTGTACGGGCCCTCGGGCATGGCCTCCACCACCTGGCGCATGATGCGCAGGCTCTGGCGCATCTCCTCGACGTGCACGGCGGCGCGGTCGTAGGCGTCGCCGGTGGTCCCGACGGGCACGTCGAAGTCGAACCAGTCGTAGTGGCTGTACGGGCGCTGCTTGCGCCAGTCCCAGGGCAGACCGGCCGCGCGGAGCATCGGGCCGGTCAGCCCCCAGGCGACGGCGTCGTCCACGGAGATCGGCGCGACCCCCACCGTCCGCGCCTTGAGGATCCGGTTGTCCATCAGCAGCTTGTCGTACTCGTCGAGGCGCGCCGGCAGGTAGTCGCAGTAGTCGAGCACGCGCTGCCGCCACCCCTCGGGCAGGTCCTCCGCGACCCCGCCGATGCGGAACCAGTTGGGGTGCATGCGCCCGCCGGTGATGGGCTCGATCACGTCGTCGAAGAGGATCTCCCTGTCCTCGAACATGTAGAAGACCGGCGAGAGCGCGCCGATGTCCTGGCCGAACGTGCCGTAGAAGACGAGGTGGCTGGCGATGCGGTAGGCCTCGCAGAGGAGCACGCGGATGAGCTGCGCCCTGTCCGGCACCTCGATGCCGCAGAGCTTCTCCACCGAGAGCACGTAGGGCAGGTTGTTGGTGACGCCGCCGAGGTAGTCCACGCGGTCGGTGTAGGGGATGTAGGTGTGCCAGCTCTGGCGCTCGGCCAGCTTCTCCGAGCCGCGGTGGTGGTAGCCGATGTCGGGGACGAGGTGGACGATCTCCTCGTCGCGCAGGCCGACGATCACGCGGAACGGCCCGTGCGTGGCGCCGTGCTGCGGACCGATGTTGAGGTACATGAGCGTGGGGTCGTCCTCGGTGCCCGGCAGGCCCCACTCCTCGGGCTTGAAGCGGAGCTCCTCCTGCCAGGCGTCGACCAGGGAGTCCGGCATGTCGAAGGGGCCGTACTCGGTGCCGCGGGACGGGTGCTCCTTGCGCAGCGGGTGCCCGTCCCACCAGGGCGGCATGAGGAGACGCTTGAGGCGCGGGTGACCGGCGACGCCGACGCCGAACATGTCCCAGAGCTCGCGCTCGTACCAGTCGGCGGCGGGCCACACGCCGGCCGCCGAGCCGACCTGCGGTGACTCCTCCGGCAGCGCCACCTTGATGCGCACGTCGGCGTTCCGCCTGTAGGAGACGAGGTGGTAGAAGACGCTGAAGGCGGCGTCGGGCTGGCCCTCGCGGTGGAGCCGCGCGCGCTCGTCGACGCCGCCGAGGTCGTAGAGCATCGCGAACGGCTCGGCGGCGTCGCGCCCGAGGTAGCGCAGCACCGCGAGGGCGTCGCCGGGCGGCACCCACGCCGTCGGGATGCCGTCGGCGGTCACCTGCTCCGCCAGCGGCACGTCCGGGAACCGCTCGCGCAGCTCGCGCAGCACGGCCGGCGGCGGGGCTCCGCCTCCGCCGGCCGCGCGCGGCGGCCACTGGCTCGGCTGCGGAGCGCCGGCGACGGGCTCGGCGTGTTCCTCGCTCGCCTCCTCGAGCGCATCCCCGAGGTCCGGCTGCTGGTCGTCCGGCAGTCGCGTCGCGTCGTCCACGGTCACATCTCGTCGGGGGGCCTGAGCTTGTCGGTCGTCACCACGTCGTCGTGGCGCAGGTCGCGCAGCGAGATCCCGCGCGGCTTCACCACCCCCTGCTCGCCGACCACCCAGCTGAGCGGGCGCTTCTCGATCGAGACCTGGGCCTGCAGGAGCAGCAGGCCTTCCATGAGCGAGGTCGGCGGCGGCGGGCAGCCCTGGATGTAGACGTCGACGGGCAGGAACGAGTCCACGCCCTGCACCACGCTGTACACGTCGAACATGCCGCCGGAGTTGGCGCAGGAGCCCATGGAGATGACCCAGCGAGGCTCCATCATCTGCCGGTGCAGCTGCACGACGACCGGCGCCATCTTCTTGAACACCGTGCCGGCGACGATCATCACGTCCGCCTCGCGCGGCGAGATGCGCAGCACCTCCGCGCCGTAGCGGGCGATGTCGTAGCGGGCCGTGAGGCTGGTGGCCATCTCGACGAAGCAGCAGCTGAGGCCGAACCCGAACGGCCACAGGGAGTTCTTGCGACCCCAGGCGATGAGGCGCTCGAGGCTGGACGTGACGACCGGGATGTCGGCGTCGCCCGGCGGCGCGCCCTCCACGTCGAGCAGCCGCCCGAGCGCCCGGGCGGTCCGCGACGGGTCGGGTCCCCGGCGCGGCTTCACCGGGCGCTCCTCGCGCCGTCACCCGCTGCGGACCCGGCATGGCCCGCGGCCCGCGCCGCCCTGCGGCGCCGGCCCGCGGCCCCCCAGTCGAGCCCGCCGACCCGCCAGAGGTATACGAGGCCGGCGAAGAGCAGCAGCACGAAGACGAGCAGCTCCAGGTAGCCGAGCCAGCCGAGGCTGCGCGCCGAGACCGCCCAGGCCAGGATGAACACTGCCTCCAAGTCGAAGATCACGAAGAAGAGGGCGACCTGGTAGAACTCGACCGAGAGCCGGCGTGGCAGCGGCCCCGCCGGCTTGATGCCGGACTCGTACTGCTCCGTCTCGGGCCCGTGGTAGCGCCGGCCGCCGAGCAGCCATGAGAGCGTGAGGATCAGCGCCGCGACGACGAGGACGAGGGCCGCGTACAGCGCCGCCGGCCACACCTCCACAGCCAAAAGGCCTCCGCTCACGCCCACCCCCATCGCGCCCCTTCGGGACCCCGTCGACGTTCTTTACGTCACCACGTTCCCATGGTAGAGAACAATCAGTATCAAGCGTAGTCGCCTCTGTCCATGCAATCATCGTCGACGCCGTCTCGTCGACTCATGCTGTACCCTGTGCCGTGAAAGCGCAGCCGGGGCGAAGAGAGGGGAGTCCAGGGGAGTGAGCCGACCGCCGGTCCAGCCGCCGAAGTGGGGCCGACGACCCGTCCTGCCGCGGTCCGCGCCGCCGCTGCTCGTGCTCGCGCTGGTCGCCACCGTCCTCGCCGGCGTGGTCGCCGTCACGGCCTCCGCCTCCTCCGCGCCCCCGCCGCTCCAGTCACCGCCGGCCGAGGTCGCGCCGCCGCAGGGCTCCGGGTCGTTCACGCCGGCGGCGACGCCGCAGCCCGTGCCCTCGTCCACCTATCCGCCGGGCACCGGCGGGAGGGTCTACGGCGAGAACTGCTCCGGCTGCCACGGCGCCCGGGGCGAGGGCCTCGTCGGTCCGCCCCTGGCGGCTGCCGCCTTCGCCAGTCTGGTCGGGCCGATGGTCGTGGAGGGCGGCATCAGCATGCCGGCGTTCGCCGGGGTCCTCAGCGACGCCGACGTGGATGCCGTCTCCGGGTTCGTCGCCGGCGAGCTCTCCGATCCGGAGGCCCGGACCGCGCAGGTCGCCCCGGGCGGCGACCTCTTCCGCGTGTACTGCTCCGGCTGCCACAGCGCCATCGGCAGCGGCGGCGCGATGCCGTCCCTCAACAACGCGCCCAACATCCGCCAGTACCCCCCCGCCGAGGCGCTCGCGGCGATGATCCTCGGGCGCGGCAACATGCCGTCGTTCGCCGGCAACACCCTCGACGTCCGCCAGCAGGCTTCAGTGGCCTTGTACGTGCAGGTGATCGACGACCCGCCCTCGCCCGGAGGGTTCGGGCTGGGCTACCTCGGGCCGGTCCCCGAGGGCGCCGCCGGCGCCGTCGCGCTCTTCCTCCTCATCCTCATCGCCGTCTGGCTCGCCTGGCGGTCGCGAAAGGCCGTCCCGTGACGCGCCCGCACGTCACCACCTGGCCCGTCGGACTCGGCATCGTCGCTACCATCGCCGGCGCGGTCTCCTTCGCCGTCTGTTTCGCGATCGGTGCGAGCAACGCCTGGATCGGCGGCTCGCTCGCGCTGGCCCTGCTCGGCCTGGGTCTCGCGCTCGCGTTCTGGGGCCGCGACCTGGCCGACGACCAGGTCGTCGCCGGCCGGTACCCGGTGCCGCCCGACGACCCTGAGGGGGAGGCCGCGCTGGCCACGCAGCTCGACGAGCACGCGTCCGTCATCACGCGGAGGAGCTTCCTCAGCAAGGCGCTCGTGGTCGGCATCGGCGTGTTCGCGCTCAGCCAGGTGGTGCTGCTCGGCGCGCTCGGCCCGTTTCCGGGCGACAGTCTCCGCACCACGAGCTGGCGCAAGGGCCGCCGGCTGGTTGATTCCGAGGGCGAGCCGGTCACGCGGGACGCGCTCGCGAGCGGCGGGTTCCTCGTCGCCTTCCCCGAGGGCAGCGACCACTCGGAGCGGGCCGACTCCCAGATCGTCCTGCTGCACTTCGTGAACGGTGAGTTCACCCCTCAGCCCGGGCGGGAGACGTGGAGCCCCGAGGACTTCGTCGCCTATTCGCGCGTCTGCACCCACGCCGGCTGCTCCGTGGCCCAGTACGCCGACGTGGACCAGTTGCTGCTGTGCCCGTGCCACCAGTCGACGTTCGACGTCCTCAACGGCGCCGCGCCCACGGGCGGCCCGGCGGGCCGCCCGCTGCCGCAGCTGCCGCTGGCGATCGACGACGAGGGCGTGCTGTACGCGCAGAGCGACTTCACCGAGCCCATCGGCCCCGGCTTCTGGAACGCGTGATGCGGGGCGACCACGACCTCAAACGGGGACTGGGCAGAGCGTTCGGGGTGCGCACCTCCCCGCTGCGCCCGGTGGGGCGCTGGCTGCACACGAACCTCGGCGGGAGCGGCCTGCTGCGCGAGGAGCTGCGCCACCTCTTCCCGGACAGCTGGGCCTTCTTCCTCGGCGAGATCGCCATGTACTGCTTCGTCATCCTCGTCGCGACCGGGATCTTCCTGGCGCTCTTCTTCCAGGCGTCGGAGGCTCCGGTGATCTACGAGGGCTCCTGCGAACCGCTCGCCGGCGCGGAGATGTCCATCGCCTACGACTCGGTGCTGCAGATCAGCCTGGACGTGCCCGCCGGCCTGCTGGTGCGCCAGGTGCACCACTGGGCGGCGCTGGTGTTCGTCGGCGCCCTGATCATCCACATGGTCCGCATGTTCGTGACGGCGGCGTACCGGAGGCCGAGGCGCCTCAACTGGCTCATCGGCCTCAGCCTGGTGCTGCTCGTGGGCATGAACGGGCTCATGGGCTACTCGCTGCCGGACGACCTGCTCTCGGGCACCGGCCTGCGCATCTCGTTCGCGATCACGGAGTCGATCCCGTTCGTGGGGCCGTCGCTGGCGACGCTGCTGTTCGGCGGCGAGTTCCCGTCCGGCGGGCTGATCGCGCGCGTGTACCCGGTGCACATCTTCCTGCTGCCGGCGGCCATCGCCGGCCTGCTGGGCGCGCACCTGGGGCTGCTCTGGCTGCAGCGGCACACGCAGTTCCCGGGACCGGGGCGGAGCGACCGCGTCATCGTCGGCACGCCGATGGTGCCGGCCTACGCGCTGCGCACCACCGGCTACCTGCTGCTGGTCGCGGGGGTGTGCACTGC
>JBLMXT010000156.1:0-6060 GCA_050257915.1 Deltaproteobacteria bacterium | reverse complement strand
CACGGGCAGTTCCTCTACATCGACGTGCCCGCCCGCGTGGTGATCGCCAAGCTCTCCACGCTGCCGCGGGCGCTCGACCGGGAGATCTGGGCGGACCAGGTGGCGGCGCTGGACGCGATCGCGGCGGCGCTCTGACGGCGGGCGCCGCGCTCAGAGCTCTCCCCACGGCGCCCCGAAGGTGTCGCCCTTCGCCAGGTCGCCGCTGTCGAACCCGAGCTTGAACCACCTGGCGCGCTGCGCGGAGGTGCCGTGCGTGAACGAATCCGGCACAGCGTACCCCTGCTGCTGCTTCTGCAGCGTGTCGTCGCCGATCGCGGTCGCGGCGCGCAGCGCTTCCTGCAGGTCACCCGGCTCGAGCACGTTCAGCGTTCGCCGCGCGTAGTGCGCCCAGACGCCGGCGAGGAAGTCGGCCTGCAGCTCCAGCCTCACGGAAAGCTCGTTGGCCTGCTTCTGCGCGACGCGCTGCTGACGCGTGTGCACGGCGTCGCTGATGCCGAGCTGGTTCTGGATGTGGTGGCCGACCTCATGGGCGATCACGTAGGCCTGGGCGAAGTCGCCGGGCGCGCCGAACCTGCGGCTGAGCTCGTCGAAGAAGGAGAGGTCGATGTAGACCTTGGCGTCGGCGGGGCAGTAGAAGGGGCCGACGGACGACGAGGCGCTGCCGCACGCGGACTGCACGGAGTCGGTGTAGAGGACTATGCGCGGCTCCTGGTACGTGCGGCCCAGCTCGTCGCGGAACTGCTGGCGCCAGACGTCCTCGGTGTCGGCGAGGACGACCGAGGCGAACCGGGCGGCCCGATCCTGCTGCTCCTGCGAAAGGCCGCTGCCGTAGCCGGTGTCGCCCGCCTGGTTCAGCACCGCCGACGGGTCGCCGCCGAGGAGCAGGACGATGAGGAGGATGACGATGCCGGCGCCTCCCCCGACCCCGCCGAACGCCATCCCGCGGCCCATGCCGCGGCGGTCCTCGACGTTGCCGCTGCCACGCCTTCCCTGCCACTTCATCGCTGGCCCCCTTCTGGTGGAACTGCCGCCCCCTCGCCGGCGTATCGGTGCATCCATCCATGTACCCGCCCGGCCCTTCCGCGGATGCGGCTTGCCGTGATCGAGGCACGGTCGTCGCCCGGAAGGACGAGCCGGCCGCGCGCCCGCAGGTTCCGGGAGCTGCCGCCGGGGGAATGCCGTCTTCACCTCGCCGACGGCATGGGTCGTGGGTCGCCGCAGCCCTGCCGCGGCTGAGAACTGACAGGGAGAGGACATGGCCGAATGTCAGCACATGCACGGCGTTCCGGTACCGGAGCCTGAGGCGAGCGGCGCGGGTTGCGCGGAGTGTCTCGCGATCGGGCAGCGGTGGGTGCACCTGCGCAAGTGCCTCGAGTGCGGGCACGTCGGCTGCTGCGACCAGTCCATCGGCAAGCACGCCACCAGGCACGCCCGGGAGACCGGGCACAACGTGATCCGCTCGTTCGAGCGCGGCGAGGAGTGGCGGTACTGCTACGCGGACGGCGCTTACGCGGAGTAGGTCGCCGCTGCGGCCCCGCGTGGTTGCCGAGGATACCGTCGGGGGTATCTAGACAACGACAGCCGACGCGCCGGCAACCAGGGACGGACGCCCGGCGCGCCGTGGCCGGAGCCGCAAGGAGAGGACCGTGAAGGCACAAGGACAGCACCGCGAACGCGATCCTCGTCCTGAGTTCGACTGCGAGATCGATCCGGAGACCGGCGTCGCCGAAGAGGCGTGCCTGCGCGAGTACCTGCGCCGGAACCTGCCCCTGGCCGTGTGACGATCCTCAGACGGGCAGCTCCTCGTCCGGCGGCAGGTCCACGACGCCCCACGGGGTGCCGTGCGCCGTCATCAGCTCGAGGAAGGGCGCCGGGTCGATCTGCTCCGGGGCGAAGACGCCCGGGCCCGGAGCCAGCCCCCTGGCCAGCATGATCGCCGCGCAGGCCGCCGGCACGCCCGTCTGCCAGCCGGTGCCCTGCACGCCGTGCTTCTCGTAGGCCTCGTCGTGTGAGGTCATCTGGTACATGAACCGCCGCGTGCGCTTCCCCCCGACCGTGCCCTCGGCGAGCGTGCCCACGCAGACGGCGCCGTGCATCTTGCCGATCAGGTCGACGGACCTGGGCAGCCGCGAGACGAGCAGGTCGAGTGGGCGGAAGCGGGCGCCGCCGAACTCGATCTCCCGGTTGTGGTCGAAGCCGAGCTTGCGCCAGGCGAGCAGCAGGTTGGCCCAGCCCTCGTCGAGGGCGATGAAGAAGTCGGCATTCCTCAGCCCCTTGTCACCGAGGAAGAGCGGCATCAGCTGCGACTCCTCGTGGTCGACGTTCCAGACCGTGAGCGCGCCGACCGGGTCCGGGAAGGTGAAGTCGAACTTCTTCGAGAGCGAGGTGCGGCGGACGATCCTGCCGTCCTCGTAGGCGTGCGGCGGCAGGATGAGGCACTCCTCGACCATGGTCGTCGGCGAGAAGCTGGGCGCGTAGTCGACGCCCTCGGCGCTCGAGTTGTCGCCGTCGAGGACCATGAGGCGCTCCACGGTGTCGAACTGGTCGTAGAGCGTGCGCGCGAAGACGTCGCTGGCGCCCGGGTCGATGCCGAAGAAGCAAAGCGCTGTGAGGCCGGCCCTCCTGAACTCGTCGTGCAGCGCCAGTTCCTCGTCGACGTCGGCGGTGCCGACGACGTCGCGCGGGCCGGCCGCCGCCATGTCGAGGTAGTGGGTCTTCGCCTCGAGACAGGCGGCCATGACGTCGAGGTTGACCTCCGGGATGAGGCCGTTGATCACGAGGTCGACGCCGGCGAGGGCCTCGACCAGCGTCTGCTTGTCGTGGACGTCGATCTGGAGCAGCTCCGCCTTGCCGGGCGGGAGCTTGCCGGCGACCGCCTGGGGGCGCGCCGCGTCGAGGTCGGCGAGGACGACGGCGCTCACCTCGGGGGCGGACGCCACGGTGCGTGCCGTCACCTCGCCGACCGAACCGACGCCTAGCTGCAGGATCCGCATGCTGCTCAGCTCCTCTCTTCTTCCGCCTGTCCGCGGCGGCGGCGCAGGAACACGGTGGCGGCCAGCGTCAGCACGACGGCGACGACGGCGACGATGACCACCCAGGTCGCACTCCCGCCGCCGCTCGACGTCTCCGCGGCGACCGGCTTCAGATCGATGTACGACTGGGGGTAGCCGGTGGTCAGGAACGCCGGCCCGGTGCCGTCGAACATGCGTGTCCAGCCGGTCCAGTCGGCGTCGTTGTAGGCCTGCAGATACTGCGGGTACGTGAGGACCACCCACGGCGTCTGCTCGTACATGATCTGCTGCATGCGATCGATGACGACCTTGCGCTGCTCGGGATCCAGCTCGGATGCCTGCTGCTCGTTCAGCGCGTCGTACTCGGCGTTCGACCAGCAGGGCTCGTTGGTGTTGCCGATCTGGTCGGTGATCTCGGCGGAGAGCGTCTGGCCGGGGTCGCTGTACCCGGCCCAGTCCCAGATGTACATGTCGAAGTCGGGGACGTAGGTGTCGCCCTCGAAGTTCCAGATGCTGTCCTGCAGCGCACCGGCGTCGACGATCGACACCTCGATCTTCAGCCCGAGCTTCTTGAACCAGCCGGCGATGAGCTTGAGGCTCGTCTGCGCCGGCGCCGACTCCGTCGTCGTCCACAGGCGCAGCTCGATCGGCTTCCCCTCGTGCAGCCGGATTCCGTCCGGCCCTAGCTCGTAGCCCGCGTCGTCGAGCAGCCGCCCCGCCTCGGCCAGGTCGAACGCGTACCGCTGGTCGTCCGCAGGCTCCCAGTGGTAGTCCGGGTCAGACCACATGCCGGGGGGGAGGATGGTTGTGCCCGGCGCCGCCTTGCCGACGTAGGCGATCTCGGTAAGCGCCTGCCGGTCGATCGCGTAGTTGAGCGCGTTGCGGAAGCGCCAGTCTCTGAGCACGGGGTGGCCCAGCGACTTGCCGTCATAGCAGTTCAGGCTGAGGTAGTCCCAGTTGAAGAAGTTGTAGGCGACCGGCTGGATGCCGTCGACGGAGGCGAGCGCGTCGAACTGCGCCTCGGGGATGCCCCAGGCGGCGTCGATGGCGCCCGACTTGAGGTCGGCGGTCATGGTGTCGCCGTTGGTGTAGTACTCGAACAGGAGCTCGTCGAGCGTGGGTCTCGTGCCCCAGTAGTAGGGGTTGCGCTCCATCCTCACGTAGCTGCCCTTCTTGAACTCGGTGGTGACGAAGGGGCCGGTGCCGACGATGGGCGGCTTGTTGGCGTAGCTGGTCTGGGCCTCGTTCGGGTCGACCTTCTCCCAGACATGCTTGGGCAGGATCGGCAGGAAGATGTGCATCATGTCGGCCTTGGGCCGGGAGCAGGTGATGCGCACGACGTCGGGCGCGAGCGCCTCGGCCTCCTCGATGCCCACGGTGGTGATCGCCATGTTCAGCATCCGGTTCTTGACGATGTAGTTGTAGGTGAACGCTACGTCCTCGGCGGTGAACGGCTGCCCGTCGGACCACTTGACGCCCTGGCGCAGCTTGATCGTCCACACCGTGCCGTCGGTGGAGATGCCGCCGTTCTCCTCGGTCGGGAACTCGCGGGCCAGGTCCAGCGTGGGGCTGTTGTCGTTGCCGAAGCCGAAGAGGAAGCCGTAGTTGACCGACCAGATCTCGTAGGTGACGTTCTGCCACCCGATGAAGGGGTTGAGGTTGTCGGGCTGCGACGTCCACCCGATGCGGAGCGTGAGCCGCTCGGCGGCGGCGGTCGGCGTCGGAGTGTCGGCGCGGGCCGTCGCGAGGCCGGCCGCGAGCGCGACGGCGGCCGCCACGATGACCACCAGGACGTACGGCAGCAGGCGCCTGGAGCGTGCGTTGAGGCTCATGCGGGACCCCTTTCGAGGGCTGGACGCGTGGCGGGATCGTCGAACCAGGGCCTGGCTGCGGCGAAGGCCGCGGCTGCGCGGAAGACGCCGATGTCGTCGTAGGTGCGGCCGACCACCTGGACGCCGAGCGGCACACCCTTCCGGGAGCGGCCGCAGGGCACGACGAGCACGGGGCAGCGGCTGCACAGGTTGAAGACCAGGGTCATGCCGTGGCGGTACATGGCCTCGATGTCGTAGTCGGCGGCCGTGGCCTTCAGGGCGGGCACGCCGAAGACGGGCGTGATGAGGAGGTCGTGATCCTCGAGCACGTCCGCGATCTGGGCGTAGACCTCGCTCTCGATCTCCAGCGAGCGGTAGTAGCCGACGTTCGGCTCGCCGGCGTCCTCGGCGAAGGCGATCGCGTACGTCGTCATCAGGTCACGATGCCGGGCCAGCGAGCGGCGGATCAGGCTCCCGAAGATGGCGGCGAAGTGCGCCCGGGCCGCCTCGCGCAGGTCGCCCATGTCGAAGGCGAGGCCCACCTCTTCGACGTCGGCCCCGAGGGAGCGGAGCACGCCGGCCGCGTCACGCAGGTTCTCACGGACCTCGGGGGTCACCTCGAAGCCGCCGAGGTCGGCGCTCGCCGCGATTCTCAGACCCTCGACGCCGGGCAACTCCGCCGGGATCGTGAGCTTGGGCCGCAGCGACACGATGTCGTCGCGGTGCGGCCCCGCGATGACGTTCTCGAGCAGGCGGCAGTCCTCGACCGTGCGCGCCATGGGCCCGTCGTGGCAGTAGTGGTCGAGGTTGAAGGGCGGCTCCTGCGGCACCCGGCCGTAGGGCGGCTTGAACCCGACCACGCCGCAGAACGACGCCGGGATGCGGATGGAGCCGCCGATGTCGGAGCCGGTGGCGAGGCTCGCCATGCCGGCGGCGAGGGCGGCGCCCGAGCCCCCCGACGAGCCGCCCGGGCTGTACTCGGGGTTCCACGGGTTGCGGGTGACGCCCCACAGACGCGAGTCGGTGATCGCCGCGCAGCAGAACTCGGGCGTGGCCGAGCGCGCGTGGATGATGCCTCCGGCGTCGATGATCCGCTGGATGCACGCCGCCGTGCGTTCGGCGACCGTGTCCTTGACGATCAGCGAGCCCTCCGTGCACGGCTGGCCGGCCACCTCGACCTCGTCCTTGACGGCGACGGGCAGGCCCTCCAGGGGCCGCGGCTCCGGGCCGCGGCCCGC
>JBLMXT010000155.1:0-3961 GCA_050257915.1 Deltaproteobacteria bacterium | reverse complement strand
CCCCCCCCCGCCTGGTCCCCGCCCTCCTGCCGCCGCCGCGCCGGTCCTTCCCCGTCCTGCGCGGCGTCCCCCTGCGGCATGCTCGCGGCTCCTCCGCCGACGAGCGGCTTTGCGTGAGGGCGTCGCCTACGAGACGCCCGACGATTGTCAGGCGTTCGCGCCACGGCTATCATCTCGGCAAGGGAACTGCTCGCCCTTTCGCCGACCCTCCCCCGCCCGAAAAGCCTATGGACAGCGCACGCTCTCACTACGACGCGATCGTCGTCGGCGCCGGCCCCGCCGGGATCTTCGCCGCGCTCGAGCTGGTCCGGCGCAACGGCGCCCGCGTGCTCATCGTCGAGCGCGGCCCCGACATCAGCCGCCGCGGCTGCCCGGCGCGCAAGTCCGGCGTCTGCGCCGGCTGCGAGCCCTGCGACATCACCTGCGGCTGGGGCGGCGCCGGCGCCTTCAGCGACGGCAAGCTCACGCTCACGCCGGACGTCGGCGGCTGGCTCGACACCTTCGTGGGCAAGGAGCGCCTCACCGAGCTCATCGAGTACGTGGACGGCGTCTGGATCGAGTACGGCGCGCCGGAGGAGGTCCACGGCGGCGGCAAGAAGTTCGACAAGATCCGCAGGGAGGCGCTCCTCCACGGCATGACCCTCGTGGAGTCACCGGTCCGCCACATGGGCACCGAGCGCTCCTACGACATCCTCACGCGCATGCGCGCGGAGCTGGAGTCCCGGGTCGAGGTGCTCACCCGCAGCCGCGTGGACCGCATCCTGGCGGAGAAGCCCGCCGGAGAGAGCGACCTGCGCGCCACCGGCGTGGTCCTGGAGGACGGCACACGGCTCACCGCCGACGCCGTCGTCGCGGCGCCCGGGCGCGACGGCGCCGCCTGGCTCATGGAGGAGTGCAAGCGCCTGCACATCGCGATGCGCACCAACCCGGTCGACATCGGCGTGCGCGTCGAGGTCTCGGCGGCCGTCATGGAGCCGCTCACCACGGCGCTCTACGAGAGCAAGCTCATCTACTACACGCCGCGGTTCGACGACCCGGTGCGCACCTTCTGCATGAACCCGTACGGGGCGGTCTCACTCGAGAACTACGGCGACGTCGTCACCGTCAACGGCCACAGCTACGCCGACTTCAAGACCGACCGCACCAACTTCGCCCTGCTCGTGAGCACCGATTTCACCGAGCCGTTCGACGACCCCATCGCCTACGGCAAGAGCATCGCGCGGCTGGCCAACGTGCTCGGCGAGGACATCATCGTGCAGCGCCTCGGCGACCTGCACCAGGGTCACCGCAGCACCATGGACCGCATCCGCCGCGGGACCGTGCAGCCGACGCTGCAGGGCGCCACCGCCGGCGACCTCGCCTTCGTGCTGCCCTACCGCCACCTCACCGACATCCTCGAGATGCTGGCGGCGATGGACAAACTCGCGCCGGGCGTCAACGGGCGCGACACGCTGCTCTACGGCGTGGAGGTCAAGTTCTACTCGGCGCGTCCCGAGCTCGACGGCGGCCTGCAGACGCCGGTCAGGAACCTGTACGCCATCGGCGACGGCGCGGGCATCACCCGCGGCCTGATCCAGGCCTCCGCCGCGGGCGTCATCGCCGCGCGCAGCATCCTCGGGATCGAGGACGACGGCGCGGCGGGCGCAGACGCTGCGGGCGAGAAGGCCGCAGCCGGCGACGCCTCGGCGGCCACGTCCGTCGCCTAGATCGTCCGCGCCAAGCGCCCCTCAGGCGCCGGCGGGCAGCACCTCGTCCACCGGCGCCCCCAGGACCTGCTCCACACGGCGCAGCACGCGCACGGCCTCCTCCTTGCGCTCGAGCACCGCGGCGCGCGCCTCGGGGCCGCCGACGCGGTCCAGGCGCACGGCGAAGCGGGCGTCCAGGCCGGCGACGCTGCTGCCCTGGACGAGCTTGTCGGCGAGGTAGACCACCTGGGCTTCGTCCGGCTCGTCGCCCGCCCGCGGGCCCAGGCGGACGTGCGGCCGCACGACCGCCGCGACGCGCGGGTAGCCGAGGCGCTCCAGCAACGCCGCGCCTGCCTCCGCGTGCCGGGGCTGCTCCCGGGCAACGTCGTGGAGCAGCGCGCCGGCGGTCACCAGCGGCGCGATGAGGTGCTGGCGACGCTCGTTGAGCGCGGTCGTGTGCGCCGTGGCCACCGCCGTCTCGACCAGGGAGTGGTCGATGCGCTCCCTGGGCACGCCCCGCTCCGCCAGCAGACGCAGACAGCGGGCCGCGTCCGGCAGGCCCTCGCCGGCGGCCAGTCCGCGCATGCGGGCGAGGTCCTCGGGCGTGTCTGCGTCGAGCAGCACGCCGGGATCGTCCACCTCGACCACGGCGGATGCGGCGGCGTGGCCGAGCAGCAGCTCCCGGAGCCCTCCGGGCGGGTCGGCGGCGCGGATCTCGGCGCGCAGCGCTCCCCCCAGCAGCGGCGGGTGCCCTTCGACGCCGGCTCGCAACGGGTAGACGACCTCGGCCGTGCCGCCGTGCGCCGCCCTGCTCTGTCTCAAGAGGCGCCCGATGGTCTCCGGGCGGACGAGCGCGACATCCGCCGGCAGCACGAAGAAGCGGGTGACGCCCGGGTCCAGCCCGACCGTGCCCATGCGCAGCGACGAGAACATCCCCTGGTCGTAGCCGGGGTTGGTGATCACCCGGGCGCCGGCACGGGCAGCGACGGCGGCGACCTCGTCACGCCGATGGCCCGCCACGACGACGACGTCGCCGACGCCCGCCCCCGTGAACACGCCCACGGCGCGCTCGAGCAGCGTGCGCCCGTCGACCTCGAGCAGCGGCTTGAACGCCCCCATGCGAGATGAGCGGCCGGCCGCGAGGACGATGGCGGCGACCCGTTCCAGGGCTCAGGCTCCGGCGCCGGCGCGCACCTGGACGAGCTCGGCGGCGATGCTCACGGCGAGCTCGGCCGGCGTCTCCGCGCCGATGGCGACGCCGATCGGCGAGTGGACCCGGCCGACGGCCGCCTCGTCGAACCCGGCGGCGCGCAGAGCGGCGTGCATGCGCGCCCGCTTGGCGCGGCTGCCCATCACGCCGACGTAGCGGGCGCCGGCGCGCAGCGCCTGCGCGCACACGTCCAGGTCGTGCACGTGCCCGCGCGTGACGGTCACCACGTAGGCGTGCTCGTCCACGCCCACCGCCGCGAGCGCGCCGGCGAACGGCCGGACCACGACCTCGGCGCCGGGGAACCGCTCGGCCGAGGCGAAATCCTCGCGGTCGTCGACGACGACCACGCGGAAGCCGAGGCCGGCCAGGAGCGGCGCGACCGCGCGACCGACGTGGCCGGCGCCGCAGACCACGGCGAGCGCCGGCGGGTCCACGCGTTCGAGGACCGCCTCGCGGCCGTCCGGCAAGGTCGCGGTGCCGTGCAGCGCCGCGGCGGCGGTGAGGCGGCGCAGCGCCGCCGCCTCGCAGACCGCGGCGCCGGTGAGCTCGCCGCGCTCGTCCAGCAGGCAGTGCTCGACGGGGGCGGAGATGGGGCCGTCATCGCCGGCCGGCGGCACCGTCACATACCAGGTGCGGCGCCCTGCGTCGCGCGCCTCCCGCAGGGCGCGGCACACGGCGAGGAGCTCGGCGTCCCGCGGCGGCACGAAGGTGACGAGCACCTCCGCCGCGCCGCCGCAGACCATCTTGTCGCCGTTCGCGACGTCCTCGCCGCCGAGGTCCGCGCGCTCGCGCCGCGAACGTCGTTCGGCGATCGCCGCGGCAGCGGCGGCCATCATCGTGTGCTCGATCAGCCCGCCGCCGATGCTGCCGGCGATCGACCCGTCGTCGCGCACCAGCATCTCCGCGCCGGCCGCGCGCGGCGTGGAGCCCTGGTCGGCGACCAGCGTGACCAGGGCGAAGGCGCGGCCGGCGTGCAGCTGTTCCAGGGTCTCGTCGAGGATCTCGTCCATGGCGATCCGATTGTACAGGGGGAGTCCCGCCGCTATGATTTCGACAAGGGACCGTC
>JBLMXT010000154.1:0-3794 GCA_050257915.1 Deltaproteobacteria bacterium | reverse complement strand
GACAGGACAACCTGTCCACGCCCGCGGCCCGACGTTCTCCAGACAGCCCTTGCTCTCACGCTAAGGGATTCCTTAGAATGGCGGCGCTTCTCCGAGCGCCGGCCTCCTACGGGCACTGCCTATGGGGCCGGATGCCGGCAGGGTACAGCGGGAAACCGCCGTGTCTCCCAGAGCGGAAAGGAGAAGGCGATCTGTCGGGCCTTTCCGCGCGCGGACGGCCTTGCTCGTACCGCGCGCGGCGCCTCGCGGGCACCCCGGCGCCGCCTCCATCTCTCCGCCCGTGGTCTCACGGTCCTCGCCCCCTCCTCGGAGCAGCGCGAAAAGGGACCCTGGGGAGGAGAGAGCCATGAAGACAAGACTGGCCCTGGTCACGGCCGGCGCGGCGCTGCTCGTGCTGGCCCTGGCCGCACCGGCGCTGGCCATGCGCGCCGCCGACACCGGCGTGCCCTACGGCTGGCTGCTGCAGCTGCGCGGGCTCAAGGCGCGCGGCACCATGACCAGCGCCGCGTTCCAGGCGTGGACGGCGGACAAGCTCGTCAAGCGCGCCATCGTCGACGACAACAAGACGCCCGACGACCCGAGCGACGACCTCACGTACACGGGGGTCGCCCTGTGGCGCCTCGTCGGCCGCATCGACGACGCCCGCCCGGCGAGTTTCAACTGGAGGCTCGCCACCACGGCGCCCGGCTACAACGTCGTCGTCACCGGCGTGGACGGGTTCAGCGCCACCTACACCAGCGCCGAGGTCGCGACGCTGAAGAACAAGCTGGTCGTCGCGAACCGCGTCAACGGCGCCCCCCTCACCCTGGGCACCGCCTCGATCAAGAACCCGATGACCCCGGAAGAGTACGCCACCTGGAAGCCCAACTGGCCGCTCAAGCTGGTCTCCAGCGACCCGGGCATCTTCGGCAACCGCAAGCCGGCCGCCGTCGCCCGCATCAGCATCGTGCCGGCGGAGGCGGGGAGCACGCTCCCTTTTGAGCAAGGGGTCAGCGACGAGACACCCACTCTGGAGGCGACGTCAGCCGATGACCCGCCCGAGGGAGGCTGGACGCTGACCCTGCGCGGCAGGCTGACCCGGGTGCTGCCCATCGCCAAGGTGCCGGCCACGGTCATCTGGGACGGCACCAAGGCGGGGGACATCAACCCCTCACTCAAGTACGTGTACAAGGGACAGTCCCTGTACAAGCTGCTGGCCAAGGTAGACGACGGCAGGCCGGGCTCGTTCAACCTCGCCCGGGCCAAGAAGGGCTACACGATCGAATTCGTGTGCCGCGACGGCTACCGGCCGAAGATCTCCAGCCGGCTGATCCTGAGGAACGGCAAACCGCGCGTGCACTGGATCATCGCCAAGATCAAGGACGGCAAGCTGCTGGAGGGTGGAGAGGCCCCGTTCCGCTTCGTCGGGGGCCCGCCCATCACCCAGCCGTTCAACAACAAGCTGTCGGCCTACGGGATCATCAAGATTCGGCTCAGGTTCTGAGCCGGGAGTCGCTCCGGCATCGGCGGCCGGCGGGGGGTTCTCGCCCAGTCTCCCCGCCGCGCCGCCGCCGGGCGCTCGACACCTTGAGGGAGCCACCATGGACATACGCAAGACGCTCGTGGCGACGGCGCTGCTGGCGCTGGCCGCCGTCGCCGCCGTGCTCGTCGCCGGCGCCGTCGCTTCACCGCCGCAGGCCAGGGCCGCCGACCCGGTCGTGCTCACCGTCAGCGGCAACGGCCAGTCGAAGACCTTCACCATGGCCGAGATCAAGGCGTTGCCGGCCTACAGCGGCTACTTCGGCTTCGTCAACAGCGCCGGCACCGTCTACCCGCCCCAGCCGGTCACCGGCGTCAGGATGAGCGACGTGCTCGCCTCGATCGGCGGCATGACGACGGTGAACGCCTGCGACGTGCTGGCGTCTGACGACTACGGCATGACCTACACGTACGATCAGGTGGTCAACAACAACGGCGTCCAGCTCTACAACGCGACCACCAAGGCGAAGGAGGACCCCAAGGCGCCGTGGACCTTCGTCGTGGTCTACGAACAGAACGGCCAGCCTCTCCCGAGCGTCGGCCCCGACGCCACCGGGCCGCTGCGCTTCGTGGTCGCGCAGGAGACCAACGAGAACCAGGTCGCCGACGGTCACTACATGGTCAAGATGGTGAACAGGATCACCCTGCGCGGTGCGGTGAGGGACTGGAAGGTCAGGATGTACGGCCTCAAGCGCAAGGACGGCACGCGCCAGACCTACACCCTCGACCGCGGGTCGTACGATTCGTGCGCCACCCCGGGTTGCCACGGCTACTCGTGGACCAACCCGACGACCCGGAAGACGTGGAGCGGCGTGCCGCTGTTCTACTGCATCGGCAAGGTCGACGGCGGCAAGGGCCACGACAGCGTCGGCGCCTACAACGAGGCGCTCGCGCTCAGGGGCTACCGCATCAAGCTCGTGTCGGCGACCGGCAAGAGCGCGATCATCGGGTCGCGCACCGCGCGCAACCGCACCAACATCATCCTCGCGAACAAGCTGATGGGCTCTGACCTGACGGCCAGGTACTACCCCCTGAGGCTGGTCGGGCCGGCGAAGTCGGTGCCCTCGTACAAGTCGATCGGCCGCATCGTCAGAATCACCCTGCTGCCGAAGTGAGTGCAGCTGCCCGGAGGCGGAGGTTGGCGCTCGTTGGGCAGGACGGCCGCCGCCCACAGGAACCCGGGGCCGGCCGGCGCCGCCGCGCGCGGCCCGTGGCCACACGTCACGCGCCGGCCGTCGGGCTCGCCGTCCTGCTCGCCGCCGCGGCGCTGGTCGTCCTCGCCGGCGCCTGCGGCGACTCCGGCGACCAGGCATCGCCCGCGCCCAGTGCCTCCGGCCCGGTCGTGCTGACGGTCAGGGGTGAGGAGGGCAGCAGGACGTTCACGATGAGCCAGCTGCAGGCACTGCCCTCCTACGAGGGCTACGCCGGCATCAAGAGCAGCACCGGCGTCATCACGCCGCCGTCCAGGTACAAGGGCGTCCCGCTCACCGATCTCGCCGACCTCGTCGGCGGCATCACGGAGGCCAACGGCGTCACGCTGGTGGCCAAGGACGGTTACGGCATGACGTTCTCGTACCGCCAGATCGCCGGCGACGGGTTCACGACGTTCGATCCGGCGACGGGCGAGGAGGAACCCGCCGACGGCAAGCTCACCGTGATCATCGCCTACGAGCACGAGGGTGAGCCGATCCCCGAGGAGGACGGGCCGCTCAAGCTGGCGATCGCCCAGGCCACGCCGGCCCAGGTCACGGAGGGGCACTGGGCCATCAAGTGGCTCGACCAGGTCTCGGTGACCAAGGCGTCCGCGGCGTGGAAGGTGCAGCTGGAGGGCGCGGTGCCCGGCAAGCTCGACCGCGCCTCCTACGTCAACTGCGCCTCGCCCGGTTGCCACGGTTCCGGCTGGGTCGACGAGCAGGGCCGGCGCTGGGAGGGCATCCCGCTCTACCTCGTGGCCGGCATGGTCGACGGCGGCAAGAGACACGATGCCGGGGCCTACGACGCCCGCCTCGCGAAGCGGGGCTACGACATCCAGATCGAGACCAGCGGCGGCGAGGTCGTGACCATCGACTCGCGCGACATCGCCGGCAAGGACAGCATCGTGCTCTCGTCCAAGGTCGACGGGGGCGAGCTGCCCGACGAGTACTTCCCCTTGCGACTCGTCGGCCCGGGCCTCAGCGAGGCTCAGATGCCCGGGGGCATCGCGCGCATCGTCGCGCGGGTGAGGTGAGAGAGGAGGCGGCGGTGAGGTGGTCGTCGCGCCGCCTGACGGGGCCCGG
>JBLMXT010000153.1:0-2875 GCA_050257915.1 Deltaproteobacteria bacterium | reverse complement strand
CCAGTGCATCGCCGCAGGTGGGGGAGAGGCCGGCGGGGACGTCGTGGCCGCCGGCCCGCCGAGAGCCCTGGAGGAGCTCCTGCTGACGGGGTCGGGCGGCCCCTTCCGCGGCCGTTCGGTCGCGGAGCTGGCCGCGGTCACGCCCGAGCAGGCGCTCGCGCACCCCAACTGGTCCATGGGCCCGAAGATCACCGTCGACTCGGCCACGCTCATGAACAAGGGGCTCGAGCTCATCGAGGCGCACTACCTCTTCGGCGTACCGTACGAGCGCATCACCGTCGTGCTCGATCCGAAGAGCACGGTGCACAGCATGGCGCGCTTCTCCGACGGGGCCATCCTCGCGCACCTGGGCGTCCCCGACATGCGCACGCCGATCGGCTACGCGCTCGCGTATCCGCAGCGGCCGCCGCTGCCGCAGGTACGGCGGCTGGACCTGTTCGCGACGGCCATCGCCTTCGAGCGGCCGGACACTGGGACCTTCCGCTGCCTGGCGCTTGCGGAGGAGGCAGGCGCCAGGGCCATGGTCGCCGAGCGGGAAGCCGCCGCTGCGGGCGCGGGCCCGCGCACGGTGGCCGCGCCCGTCGTCCTGAACGCCGCCAACGAAATCGCGGTCGCGGCGTTCTTGGCCGGGCGCCTGTCATTCTTGGGCATCGCCGAGGTCGTCGAGGCGAGCCTCGAGCGGCTCGGCGGCGCGCCGGTGACGTCGCTCGACGACGTCTACGCGGCCGACTCTGAGGCGCGCCGCGTGGCGGAAGACGCCGTCGCGGCGCGGCGCTGAACCTCTCCGCAGCCGGCGGCGTTAATGTGGACGTAACCTCGATTGGGTATCGTGTTACTACATGACCGACGACTCGAGACCGACCGCGCGCTCCCCCGCGGCGCGCGACGACCGTGCGCAGACGCCTGCCGCGGCGGCGCCCGCGCCGCGGGCCGTCAGCCCGTGGTCGCTGCTGCTCGGCGGCGCACTTCTCGTGGCGCTCCTGTTCGGCCAGTGGGTGTGGCTGGTCGCCATCCTCGGGCTCGCCCTGCTGATCACCGTGCACGAGTTCGGCCACTTCATCGCCGCCAAGGCATTCGGCATGCGCGTCGAGAAGTTCTACGTCGGCTTCCCGCCGGCGGCCCTGCGCCGCACCTGGGGCGAGACGGAGTACGGCATCGGCATCATCCCGCTGGGCGGCTTCTGCAAGATCAGCGGCATGCTGCCCGAGGAGGACGTCCCCGATGGCACCGGCGACCGCGTGTACTACAAGAAGGCGATCTGGAAGCGCAACCTCACGATCGCCGCCGGCCCCCTGATGAACTTCGCCGCCGCCGCCGTCATCCTCGTCCTCTTCGTCGGCATCCAAGGCGTGGCCACGGCGACGCTGACGCTGGACGAGGTGGTCAAGGACGCGCCGGCGGCCAGGGCCGGCCTCGTGGCCGGCGACACGCTCGTCGGCGCGGACGGGCAGACGTGGACGACGTGGGACGAGGCGTCCGCCTACTTCCGCGCCAACCCCGGCAAGACCATCTCCCTGGTCTACGAGCCCAAAGCAGGCGGACCGGAGAAGACCGTACAGCTGACGCTGGTCGAGAACCCCCAGGCGCCCGGGAGCGGCTACCTCGGCGTGCGCGCGGGCGTCTCGCGCGAGCGGCCGGGCCCGGTCGAGGCGGTCAGACTCGGCCTCAGCGGCTTCGGGGACGTGGTCGTGGGCACGTTCACGGGCTTCTGGTGGCTCTTGAGCGGCAAGATCAGCGCAACGGGGCCGGACGGCGCCGTCGGGCCGGTCGGCATCATCGACGTCAGTCGCCAGGCGGTGCAGCAGAACTGGTATCCGATCCTGCTGGCGTTCCTCAGCTTCAACCTCGGGCTCATCAACCTGCTGCCGATCCTCCCCTTCGACGGCGGACACATCGCCATGAACGTGGTGGAGAGGATCCGCGGCCGGCGGCTGGACACGCGCGTGTTCGAGCGCCTGGTCGCTTTCGGCACCGTGCTGCTCGTCATGCTGTTCATCTTCCTGACGTTCAACGACGTCAAGCGCCTCTTCGGCGGATAGGACGGCCGTCGCGGCGCGGCGCCGGCCCGTGCCGTAGGATTGGCGCATGGACGGACTCACCCTGGTCACCGGCGGCGCCGGGTTCATCGGGTCGCACGTGGTCGACGCCCTCCTGGCAAGCGGCGCCGACGTGCGCGTGCTCGACGACTTCAGCACCGGCAAGGAGGAGAACCTCGACGACGCCTGGGCGCTCGCGGCGCAGGGCGGCGCCGGACTGCAGGTGATGGAGGGCGACGTGCGCGACGAGGTGCGCATGCGCGACGCCATGGACGGCTGTACCGCCGTGGCCCATCTGGCGGCCGTCGTCTCGGTGCCGCGGTCGATCGAGGACCCCGTGGGCTGTGACTCCGTCACCCACGGGGGCACGGTCAACGCCGTGCGGCAGGCTGTGGAGGCGGAGGCCGAGCGCTTCGTGCTCGCCTCGAGCTGCGCCGTGTACGGCGGCGCGGCGCAGCTGCCCATCGCCGAGACCGCGTCGCCGCGGCCGCTCAGCCCGTACGCGGTCGCCAAGCTCGAGGCGGAAGGCGTGTGCGCCGACGCCGCCGACGCCGGTCAGCTCACGGCCGCCTGCCTGCGGTTCTTCAACGTGTACGGCCCCCGGCAGGATCCCGGTTCGGCCTACTCCGGGGTCATCAGCCGCTTCATCGCGGCGGCGAGAGGCGGCGAGCCGGTGACCATCTACGGGGACGGCGAGCAGACACGCGACTTCGTGTACGTCGCCGACGTCGTGGACGCCGTGCTCGCGGCGCTGCGACGGCCGCTCAGCGGGGCGTCCGTGGTCAACGTGGGCGCCGGCCGGCAGACTGACCTGCTGGAGATCCTCGGTGTCGTGGAGA
>JBLMXT010000152.1:0-5938 GCA_050257915.1 Deltaproteobacteria bacterium | reverse complement strand
CCGCGGCGACGAAACTTCGCCGGCCGGCTCCGGGGACTCGGGGGCTTCGCCTTCGTCCAGGAAGGCTTGCAGGTCTCGGGCCAGATCGCGGGCGGTCCAGTAGCGGTCGTCGGCCAGGCGGGACAGGGCTCGCAAGCAGATGCGATCCAGTTCCTCGGGAATCTCGGGGTGGCTTTGGCGCAGCGGGACCACACGGGCACTGCGGACCAATTCCAAGGTCTTCCGCCGGTCGCGGTGCTCGAACGGGTGCTCGCCGGCCAGCAGCTCGTACAGCACCATGCCCGCCGAGTAGACGTCGCTGGGCGGCTGGACGCGGCGCCCGGCCGCCTGCTCCGGCGACATGTAGGCGATGGTGCCGATCACGTCGCCGTCGCCGGTGAGCGTGTCCGAGTCCATGAGGTGGGCGATGCCGAAGTCCATGACCTTGACATGCCCCTGGTCGTCGAGCATGACGTTCTGGGGCTTGACGTCGCGGTGCACGATCCCCTGGCTGTGCGCGTAGGCGAGCGCGTCGAGCAGCTCCACCCCGATCGCGACCACGTCCCCGTCGTCCAGCTGGTGGTCCAGCTTGTCGAGCGAGTCGCCGCGGACGAGCTCCCAGACGAGGATGCTGCCTTCGTCGTCCGCGAACCAGTCGTGGAGCGCGACGATGTTGGGGTGGTCGAGCGCCGCGGCCGCCTCGACCTCGCGCACGATGCGCGCGCTGAGCGCCCGCCCGTCGGGGACGATCTTGAGCGCGACAGGCTCCTCCAGCGTCAGGTCGTAGGCCTCGAAGACCTCCGCGAAGCCGCCGCTGCCGATCTTGCCGACCAGCTGATAGCGGTCGCGCCAGTCTGCGTAATAGGGGGCGGGGCTTTGCGCGGCGACGGACATTCGGGGACTCGTTTCGGCCTCGGTTTCCTCGATATTCGGTGTGGTACAATCCGAACCCTGTCAGGCCCGATGGGCGAGTGGCGGAATTGGCAGACGCGCTAGGTTCAGGGTCTAGTGAGCTTACGCTCGTGGGGGTTCAAGTCCCCCCTCGCCCACCATCCACTTGGATCCGGGGGTTCCGCGGGGTGGACTTCTTCGACGACGAGAGCAGCCGCGCGCCCGCCGATGCCGGGGGCTCGCCGCCCGCTCCCCCGCCCCGCCGTCGTCCCGACCGCCGCCGCACCCGCCTCCAGCGCATCGCGATCCTGGCCCTGGTGCTGTTCGCGGTCGTGTTCGCCGTCGCCTGGTGGGCGCGCAGCTGCCAGCACAACCGCAAGGTCGACAGCTACCGCACCTACTTCGAGGGCGTCGGCGTGGCGATCAGCGACTCCGAGACCCTGGGCAAGCAGGTCTCGGCCATCATGGAGGACCCCACCAGCCTCTCGCGCAAGGAGCTCGTCGACAAGCTCGATCAGCTCGCCGCCCAGCAGGAGGAGATCGCCGTGCGCGCCGGCCGGCTCGAGCCCCCGGACACGCTCGAGGACGAGCAGACCATGTTCTCGACGGGCATGAAGGTCCGGGCGAGCGGCTTCGACCTGCTGCGCACGGCCATGCTCGGGGCGCTCGCCAACAAGAAGGTCGGCGTCAAGGAGATCACCGCCCTCGACGGCTACTTCAGCGGTCCGGACGCGTACTATCAGGAGCTCGTCTACCTGCCCGCCCGGGAGACCATGGCGGATGAGGGCGTCAGCGACGTCGCCGTGCCCACCTCCACCTACTACCTCACCTGGAAGGCGCTCGACCCGGCCACCGTGACCCTTGCGCTCGAGAGCGTCGGCAAGTCGTCCAAGCTCCGCGGCATCCACGGCGTCGCCCTCATCGACGTCACCGCCCAGGGCACCTCGGGCGACCTCAAGCTGGTCCGCGGCCGCACCAACGACGTCCCGGCCTCACCCGACCTCTCCTTCGTCATCCAGGTCCAGAACCAGGGCAGCGTCACGGAGAAGAACGTGCCGGTCACGGCCACGCTCACCCTGCCCGGCGGCGCCGCCAACACCATCAAGCAGACCGCGTCCATCGCCTCCATCGAGGCCGGCAAGACGCAGGACGTCACCGTCACCGGGTTCACTATCCCCACGGAGGCCCTGAGCAAGACGGTCACACTCAAGGTCACCGCCGGCCCGGTCAAGGGCGAGCGCGTGGAGACCAACAACCGCGCCACCTACAAGCTCACCCTGCAGCTCAAGTAGGCGATGGAGACCCTGCGCGACATCGCCCCGTTCGTTGCGCTGGGGGCCGCGGTCCTCTCGCTCGCCCTCCTCGTCGTCGTGATCGTGCTGCTCGCGCGCGTCGGCAAGCTGCGGCGCGCGCAGACGGTCGTGCTGGGGCACCACGAGCAGCGCGACATCGTCGCGCACACCGAGGACCTCGATGCACAGGTGCGCAACCTGCGCGAGGCGGTGGAGATCCTCACCGACCAGCTCGACGACCAGAAACGGCACCTCGACCACGCGCTCACCAACCGCGCGATCATCCGCTACGACGCCTTCCGCGACGCCGGCGGCGAGCAGAGCGCGTCGTTCGCCCTGCTCGACCAGTACCGCTCCGGCGTGATCTTCAGCGCCATCGCCGCCCGCGACTTCGCGCGCATCTACGTCAAGCACGTCACCGAAGGCGTCGCCGACCGGGACCTCTCGCCGGAAGAGGCCCGGGTGATGGAGGCCGCGGTGCCGCGGCCGCTGAAGGGCGGCGAAGAAGGGCCGCGGGCCATCCGCGCGCCGCTGCCGGACAGCGCGCCGCCGGCGGGGCTCCGCGACGCCGCGCCCGAGGGTCCGCCCACGGAGGACGCGCCGCCGTCGCCGCAGGCCACGGCGGCGTTCGAGGCGCTCGGCGAGGCCGTCGGCCCCGCCGGGGCGCCCGAGGGCGCAGGCGCACGCCCCGGCGACGCGAGCGATGCTCCGGCGGTCGCCGACGACGACTTCACCTGGGACCCGCCGCCCGGACCCCCGCGCGGCGGCGCCTCCCGCCGCTGAGCCTGCGGCGGCGCGCGTCTCCGAGCCCCGCCGCCGCGTCCGCTCCTCCCCCTTGCCGGCCGCCCGTCGGCCATCCGTGCCCGCTCCGCGTGGTCTGATAGCCTAACGGGTACGAGCGCAGCAGCGGACCGAGGAGACGCCGGCGTGACGAGCGGCAGCGACAGAGTGGCCTTTCTGGGCCCGGAGGGCACGTTCACCGAAGAGGCGCTGCTCGCCAACCTGCCCGAGGGCGGCCTGCACCCCTTCCCCTATCCCTCCATCCGCGACGTGCTCAGGGCCGTCCAGGGCGGCGAGGTCCCCCTGGGCATCATCGCCATCGAGAACGCGCTCGAGGGATCGGTCCCGGTCACGCTGGACAGCCTCGCCTCGGGCTTCGACGACCTGCAGATCGTGCGCGAGGTCACCCACCCCGTGCACCAGATGCTCATCACCAGGTCGGAGATGCCGCTCGACCAGATCACCAAGGTGATCAGCATCCCGCACGCCTACGGCCAGTGCCGCGACTTCATCCGCGAGCACCTCGGCAACGTGGAGCACGAGGCCACCGACTCGACCGCTGAGGCCGTGCGTCGGGTGAGCCGCGTGAACCGGCCCTGGGCGGCCGTGGGTACGCGCCTGGCCGCGGAGATGTACGAGTGCCACATCGCCGCCGAGGACATCGAGGACGCCGAGGACAACGCGACGCGCTTCGTCTTCGTCGCGCGCGAGCCGGCCCCGCAGGACCTCGGCGGCCGCTACAAGACGAGCATCGTCTGCAGCATGGACCAGGACGAGCCCGGCAGCCTGCTGCTCATCCTCAGCGAGTTCGCCTACCGGCACGTCAACCTCGCCAAGATCGAGTCGCGGCCGTCCAAGAAGTCGCTGGGCCACTACGTCTTCTTCATCGACATCGAAGGAAGCATCGAGAGCCAGCCGGTGGCGCAGGCGCTCAAGTGCCTCGCCTGCAAGCTGCCGTGGATCAAGGTGCTGGGGTCGTATCCGGCATGAGCCGGCAGGCGGACACCGGGCCGGGGCAGGCCGGTGCGGCCGTCACCGCCGCGCCCGCCAAGGGCCTGTTCTTCGTGCGCCGGGTGACGGCCATGCGCGACTTCGAGCTCTTCCTCGTCTCGTCCGTCGCCACCATCCTGCTCGTGCGCAGCATCCTTGCCGCCACCGGCTGGCCGCAGCTCGGCGGCGGCAAGATCCACTTCGCCCACCTCCTCTGGGGCGGCGTCGGCATGCTCCTCGCCTTCATCCTGTTCATGGCGATGCAGGGACGCCTCTGGGACTTCCTCGCCACCCTGTCGGCCGGCATCGGCTTCGGCCTCTTCCTGGACGAACTCGGCAAGTTCATCACGTCTGACAACGACTACTTCTTCCAGCCGGCCGTGGCGATCATGTACGTGCTGTTCGTCGTCCTGTTCTTCGTGTTCCGCTGGCTCGGCCGCTTCGACAAGATGGGGCCCGAGACCGCTCTGGTGAACTCGTTCGACTTCGCCAAGGAGGCGGTGATGCGGGCGATGGACCGCGGCGAGCGCGACGAGGCGCTCTACGTGCTGGGGCGCGCCGACCAGTCGGACCCGATGGTCCAGGCGCTCACGGTGGTGCTGCGCGACGTCCCCGCGCCGGAGACGCCGAACGCGGCCGTCCGGCTGTGGAACCGGGTGCACGCGTGGTGGGAGCGCCTGACCACAGGACGGGCGTTCCGCCGCTTCGTCCTCGGCTGGTTCGTCGTGACGTCGGTGGCGCAGCTGCTCGGGCTGCTGGTCCTCGACGCGGCCCCGGGGAAGACGAACCTCATGGACGTCGGCGGCGTGCTCGCGGGAGTCGCCACCGGCGCCCTCGTCATCGTGGGCCTCGTGCGCTGGCGGAGCTCCAAGCTGAGCGCGTTCCGCTGGTTCGAGCGCGGCGCCCTCGTGGCGATCCTCGTAGGGCAGTTCTTCTCCTTCTATCACGACCAGGTGGCCGCGATCGTCGGCCTGCTCTGGCTGCTGGTGCAGCTCGCCGTCATCCGCTCGATGATCTCCACCGAGGTCGCGAACACGGCGGTCCGGCTGCAGGAAGCGTCTTCCGGAGGTGCGCATGGAGCGCGTCAAGTGTGAGATCCGCGAGGCGAGCCGGGACGACCGCGGGATGCTGCTGCTGCTCGCGGAGGAGACCCTGCACCCGCTCGCCGAGGGCGCCGGCCACCCCGAGCGCTACCACGCCGGCGACATGATCGCGCTGCTCGAACGCGCCGACGTCTTCGTGGCGGAGTGCGGCGGCGAGCCCGGCGGGTTCGTCGCCGCGGAGACCGACGAGGACGCGTGCGCGGTCCGCTGCATCTGCGTGAACCCGGGGTTCGAGGCGCGCGGCGTCGCCAACCAGCTGCTCGACTGGGTCGAGGGGCTGGCGATCGAGCGCAGGCTCTCGCGCCTCGTGGCCCACGTGCCGGCGACGGATACTCCGTCGCTGCGCCTGTACCGCGGTCACGGCTTCAGCGGTCACGAGGAGGACGACGAGATGCTCTCCCTCGAGAAGCGCCTGCCGGCGGCGGACTGAGGCCGCCGGTGCGCGCCGCTCTCATCGCCGTCCCCTACGACCTCGGCCGCGCCGAGGTCGGCAGCGGGCGCGGCCCCGGCGCCTACCTCAAGGCCGGGGCCGCGGAGGCACTGCGCGCCCGCGGCCACGAGGTCGAGGTCGTCACCGTGCGGCGCGAGGCGCCGTTCACGGCCGAGCTCGACGCGGTGCTCGAGGTGGACCGCGCCGTGGCGGCCGCCGTGACGGAGGCGTTGCGTGACGACGCGCTCCCGCTGGTCGCGGGCGGCAACTGCAACGTCACCCTCGGGGTCCGCGCCGGGCTGCAGCGCGCCGGCGGCGCGGACGCCGCGCTCGTCTGGCTCGACGCGCACGGGGACTTCAACACCCCGGCCACCTCCGAGACCGGCTATCTCGACGGTATGCCGCTGGCCATGCTGTGCGGCCGCGCGTACCGCGAGGCGGTCGAGGAGCGGCTGGTGATGGAGCCGCTGGAC
>JBLMXT010000151.1:0-5195 GCA_050257915.1 Deltaproteobacteria bacterium | reverse complement strand
GCGGGTCCCTGCCCGCGCTCACGTTGCCGCGCTCCATGGCGCGCACGCCGCTGTCCAGGTAGAGCTCGGCGGCCAGCGCCTGCGCCGGGTAGAGGTCCTCGTTCCTCCATCACGTTCGGTGCGGCCGGCCGCGGCGGCGCCCCGGGCGCGCGGCCGTCCGCTGACTATCCTGTATAGGTGCACAAGAGTCAAGTATTGGATGACCTACCTGCAAACGGGATAGTTCCGTCGGGCTTTGACGGCCTCGGCCGCCTCCGCTACAGTGCGGGACGATGCCTCCCGCGACTCCTCGCAACCGCTCGGATGCCGGCGAGCCCGCCGAGCGCTGGCCGGCCAAGCACGTCGGCGGGCGTCTGCGCGAGGCCCGGAGGGCGCGGGGTCTCACCCTCGACGGCGTGGCGGCCTCGGCCGGCTTCACCAAATCGTTCGTCAGCGCCGTCGAGCGCGGCGAGACGTCCCCGTCGATCGGCTCGCTCTACGCGATCTGCAACGTGCTCGGCCTCGCCATGTCGGCGCTCTTCGAGGCGGCGGACGCGCCGGAGAGCAACGTCGTCCGGCGTGCCGACGTGGAGGGCGCCTACTTCGGCGGCGAGGGCGTCGTCAACTACCGGCTTTCGCCGCGAGGCGAGCGGCGCGCGCAGGTGATCGAGACGCACATCGCGCCGGGCGGGTCGCCGGGCACCGAGCCCTGGTCGCACGCCGGGGAGCTCGTCATGGCGACCGTGATCCAAGGGTCCGTCGAGTTCCGCTTCGGGGAGCGCCACACGACGCTCGGGGCCGGCGACACCGTCACGTACTCGCCGGCCGAGCCGCACTCCTGGCGCAATCCGGACGAGGAGCGGCCGGCGGTCGCCCTCTTCTTCCAGGTACCGGCGGAGTACTGAGACGGACCGGCGTCCGCCAGGGGGAGCGACGGGCGCCGCCGGCCGCGAGCTGATCCGCCGCGCCCTGGCCGCCGGCAGGTCGTCGCTCGATGAACGGGAGGCCAAGTCCCTCCTCGCGATGTACGGGGTGCCCACGCCGGCGGGGACCGTCGTACACGATGCGCAGCGGGCTGCGGCCGCGGTCGAGGCGCTCGGCCGCCCGGCCGTCCTGAAGGCGCTCGGCCCCGACATCCAGCACAAGAGTGACCTCGGCCTGGTCGAGCTGGACGTCAGGGACGCCGCGGCTGCGCGAGCCGCCTATCACCGCATCGTCGACAGGGCCGCGGGGCGGGCCGAGGAGGGCGTCCTGGTCGAGGAGCTCGTGCCGCACGAGCGCGAGCTGCTGGTGGGGATGCGCCGCGACGAGCAGTTCGGGCCCGTCGTGGCCTTCGGGCTCGGGGGCATCTTCACTGAGGCGGTCGCCGACGTGGCGTTCGCGCTGGCGCCCCTCGACGACGCAGACGCCCGCGCCCTAGCGGCAGAGCTCCGCGCGACGCGCCTGCTCGGCCCCCTGCGCGGGCTGCCCCGGGTCGATGTGCAGCAGCTGCGCCACATCCTGCGGGCGGTGGCGCAGATGGCCGACGATCACCCGGAGATCGCCGAGGTCGACGTGAACCCGCTCCTCGTCACCGGCACCGACCTCGTGGCCGCGGACGCACTCGTGATCCTGGCGGAACCCAGCGTGTCCCCGGCGGCGCCCCGGCGGCGCCCCGACCTGCGGGCCGTCTTCTCGCCCTCGTCGCTCGCCGTCGTCGGCGCTTCCGACGACGTCGCCAAATGGGGCGGCTCCGTGCTCCGCAACCTCATCGACGGCGGGTTCGAGGGCGCCATCTACCCCATCAACCCGCGCGGCGGGAGCATCCTCGGCCTCCCGGCGTACCCGACACCGGAAGATCTGCCGGAGACGCCGGAGCTCGTGATCGTCGCCCTCGGCGGCGCGGCGGCCCGGCCTATCGTGGAGGAGTGCGGCCGCAGGGGCGTGCCCGCGGTCATCGTTATCGCCGCGGGGTTCGCGGAAGCCGGCGACGAGGGCGCCGCGCTGCAGGCCGGCCTCGCGCGGGCGGCCGCCGCCGGCGACGTCACCCTGGTCGGCCCCAACTGCATGGGCGCACTCTGCACCAGCGCGCGCCTCAACGCCGTCGGCTTCGTGACCCTGCGGCCGGAGTCCGGACCGCTCAGCGTAGTCTCGCAGTCCGGCAACATCGGCACCCAGTTGCTGATGACCGCCGAGCGCCGTGGCGTCGGCGTGGAGAAGTTCGTGAGCAGCGGCAACCAGGCCGCGACGGATGCGAACGACTTCCTCGACTTTCTGGGTGCGGACGAGAAGACCGGGGTGGTCGTGATGTACGTGGAGGGCGTCCGCGACGGCCGCCGGTTCTACGATGTCGCGCGCGCGACGACGCCGCGCAAGCCGGTCGTGCTGATGGCCGGCGGCCTGAGCACGTTCGGCCGGAGGGCGGCGAGCTCCCACACGGGCGCGCTCGCCGGCTCCGCGGAAGTCGTCAGGGCGGCGGCGCGTCAGGCCGGCGTGATCATGTGCGGCGACCCGGACGAAGCCCTGGACGTCGCCGCGCTGCTCGCGTACCAGCCGCTGCCGGCCGGCGACCGCGTCGCCGTGGTGACCCTGGGCGGCGGCTGGGGAGTGTTGACGGCCGACGCCCTCGCCGGCCACGGCCTGCGCCTCGCCGAGCTGCCGGGAGATATCATCGCCGGGATCGACGAGCTGCTGCCCCCGTTCTGGAGCCGGGGCAACCCGATCGACCTCGTCGCGACGGTCTCCGACGGAGTCCCGGAACGCATCATCGATATCGTCGCCGCGTGCGACGCCGTCGACTCGGTCATCACGCTGGCGCTGATCGGCAGCCCGAGCACGGGGAGAGTGGCTGGGGAGGCGCGGCCGGAGGCTTGTGCGGCACCCGCCTCGACCGACGTCTTCGCCGAGCTGAACGACCGCGAGCGGGCGCTGCTCGGGCACATCGCGACCGTGGCTGAGACGAGCGGCAAGCCCGTCATCGGCGTGCCGCTCGTCCCCGTGCGACGCTCCGTGTTCCCCGGCCTCGGCCGCTATGCGCCGGTGCTGCTGCCGACCCCGCCGGCCGCCGTCGGCGCGCTGGCGCGCGCGACCTGGTATGCGCTGCATCCGGTGCGGCGCGGCGCGTCACAACGCAAGGGGTGACCGGGCGCCGAGGCCTCCGAAGAGCCAGCGGGTAAGCTCACCCAGATGAAGACCTTCTGGCGCATCCTCAAGCTGCTCGGCGACTACAAGTGGCTCACCGTCCTCGGCTTCGCCCTCGCGTTCGCGCAGATGGGCCTGGGTCTCGTCGTGCCGCGCATCATCCAGCTCACCATCAACAACGCGCTGATCGGGGGCGAGACCAGCTTGCTGGTCACCTACGGTCTCGCCCTCCTCGGCATCGCCGCCGTCCGCTTCGTCGTCGGCGTCGGCCGCCGTCTCGCCAGCGGCAAGGCCAGCCTCGGCATCGAGTTCGACCTGCGCAACCGCATGTGGACGCACGTCCTGCGTCAGTCGTTCAGTTACTTCGACCGCTGGCCCACCGGCCAGCTCATGAGCCGGGCGATGAGCGACGTCCAGAACGTGCGCATGTTCCTCGGCTACGGCCTCATCTTCTTCGTCACCAACATCGTGATGATGGTGGCCATCGCCGTGATCCTGCTCGTCATGGACTGGAGGCTGGCGCTCATGTCGCTGGCGTTCCTTCCATTGCTGCTGCTGGTGACGGTCCGGTTCAGCTTGCGTCTCAAGCCGATCCTCCTGGACGTGCAGCAGAAGATCGCCGACGTCACGGCTGCGGCGGAGGAGAACGTGGTCGGCAGCCGTATCGTGCGCATCTTCGCGCGCGAGGACGACGAACTCGTGAAGTTCAGCGACCGCAGCTACAAGGTGTTCGAGGCGAGCGTAGCCGCGGCCAGGACGCGGGCCGTCTATATCCCGCTCATCGCCTTCATCCCCAACCTCGCCGTCGCCTTCCTGCTCTACTACGGCGGACGGCAGGTGATAGAGGGTGACCTGAGCCTCGGCTCGCTGGTCGCCTTCTACAGCTACCTGATGATGCTCGTGTATCCGGCGCAGGTGATCGGCTGGCTCACCGGCCTCGCCCAGCGGGCGATCGCGAGCGGCGAGCGGGTCTACGAAGTGCTGGACTCGCCGCTCGAGATGACGGAGAAGCCGGACGCACAGCCGCTGCGGGACGCGTTCGGCATGACTTCTGCGGAGTTCGCCGCCGCGGGGAGCGCACCGGCCGCGGGCCCCACCGGTTCCGTCACCTTCGACGACGTCTGGTTCAGCTACGTCGACCGGCCGGTGCTGCGAGGCGTGAGCCTCGAGGTCCCGGCCGGCCACACCATCGCCCTCGTCGGGCACACCGGCTGCGGCAAGACGACGCTCACGAACCTCGTGCCGCGCTTCTACGACACCGGCGGGGGGCGCGTACTCGTCGACGGCCAGGACGTGCGGGACCTGCAGCTCGCCGACCTCCGCCGTCACATCGGCATCGTCAACCAGGATCCGTTCCTGTTCAGCACCTCCATCGCCGAGAACATCCGCTTCGGACGGCCGGAGGCGACGGACGGTGAGGTCCAGGCGGCCGCCCGTGCGGCACAGGCCGACGACTTCATCGAGGCGCTCCCCGAGGGCTACGAGACCGTCATCGGGGAGCGCGGCTTCACGCTCAGCGGTGGCCAGCGCCAACGCATCGCTATCGCGCGGGCGCTCGTCATGGATCCGCGCATCCTCATCCTCGACGACGCAACCAGCAGCGTCGACGTGGAGACGGAGTTCAAGATCCGGGCTGCGCTGCAGGAGGTGATGCGCGGCCGCACCACCTTCATCATCGCCCACCGCCCGAGCACCATCTCGCTGGCGCAGGAGGTCGTGGTGCTCGACCAGGGCGAGATCGTGGAGCGCGGCTCGCATGAGGAGCTCGTCGCCGCCGGCGGCCTCTACGCGCACATGTTCGGCGACGCCGAGCGCGAAGGCTGCTGCCTGGACGACGCCGGCGAGGAGAAGACCGCCCCGGCGGCCTCGGGAGGCGCGGCCTGATGGCGACCGCCTCCCGTCACAGCGGGCCGCACGGCACCGGCGCCAGCCTGGAGGAGCTCAAGGGCTGGCGCGCGTTCCTGCACCTCGCGAGCGAGCTCAAGCTCTCCCGGCTCGCCCGGCTCGCCCACCCGTACCGGCGGCGCGCCGCCTTCAGCCTCGTGGCCATGGTCGTCGTCACGCTCTCGAGCCTGGCCGTGCCCTACCTGCTCAAG
>JBLMXT010000150.1:0-3193 GCA_050257915.1 Deltaproteobacteria bacterium | reverse complement strand
CAGGCGCACCGCGACTGGGTCGAGGGTGTCTGCGAGGTCGCCGGCCTCGGCTGCCACCTGCCGCTCTGGCAGGAGCCGCGCCGCCGGCTGCTCGGCGAGTTCCTCGCCGGCGGCTCCCGCGCCACCATCGTCGCCGTCGATTCGTCGAAGCTGGGCGCCGAGTTCCTCGGCCTGGAGCTCGACGACGCCGTCATCGCCCGCCTCGAGGCCGCCGGCGCCGACGCCTGCGGCGAGGAGGGCGAGTACCACACCATGGTCACGTCCGCGCCGCTGTTCTCGCGTCCCGTCCCGCTCGCGTGGGACGGCATCGAGGAGCGCGATGGCCACCACCTCCTGCGCGCCATGCGGCTGGGTGCGGCCGCGACGCCGCCTGCCGGCGCCTCGTCCGCCGGATCGTCACCCGAGCTCGTCGACATCGTTCGTTCTCGTCTCGTCAAGGATCGAAGGGAGTCACCACCGTCATGACCACCACCCGTTTCGGCCGCCTCGCCGCGGCACTCCTGCTCGTCGCCGTGCTCACCCTGGGCGCCGCCGCCCTGAGCGCCTGCGGCTCGGGCGACGACACCGCCGCCTCGAGCTCGCCGTCCGCTGCCGCAGCCGCCAGCCCCATCACCGTCACCGACGACTCCGGCGTCGAGGTCACCCTCGATGCGCCGGCGGAGGCGATCGTGAGCCTCGCGCCCGCCAACACCGAGATCGCCTACGCCGTCGGCGCCGGCGACAAGATGGTCGCCGGCACCAGCTACGACGACTACCCGGAGGAGGCCAAGGCGCTCCCCAAGATCGGCGACTTCGCCAACCCCAACGTCGAGAAGATCGCCTCGTACTCGCCGGACCTGGTCCTCGCGGCCGGCGGCATCCAGGCCGACCTGCGCGGCAAGCTCGAGGACCTGGGGATGACGGTCTACGTGGTCGACCCCACGACCTATGATGGCGTCATCGCCACCATCGAGAACGTCGGCAAGCTCGCCGGCACCGAGGACGGCGCCGCGGTCGTCACCGGCGAGATGGCTGCCGCCCGGCAGGAAGTCCAGGACGCGGTCGCCGACCTGCCGGCGGCGACGACCTTCCTCGAGATCTACGGCAAGCCGCTCATGACCGCCGGCGCCGACACGTTCATTGACGACATGATCACCATCGCCGGCGGCGAGAACATCGGCGCCACGGCTGGGAGCGGGTTTCCCAACTTCAGCACCGAGGTTCTGGTGCAGACCGACCCGCAGGTCTACATCGCCGACTCCGGCTCGATGAGCGACCCCGGCGAGATCGACGCGCGCGCGGGCTTCGGCGAGCTCACCGCCGTCAAGGACGGCAAGGTCTACATCATCGACGACAACATCATCGCCCGCCCGGGCCCGCGCCTGGCCGACGGCCTCAGGGCGCTGGCCGGCTACATCCATCCGGAGGCTCAGACGGCGCAGTGAGCAGGCTCGCCCGCACAGGCGCGTGGCCGGGGATCCTCCTGGCCTCCAGCATGCTCCTGGTGTGCCTCGTGCTGGCGCTCGCCCTGGGACCGGCCCCGCTGTCCGTGGGACGGATCTGGCAGCTGCTCTTCGCGGGGCCGGTCCCGGGCGACCTCGACAACGCCATCTTCTGGCAGATCCGTATGCCGCGCGTCCTCACCGCCGCGCTCGTCGGCGCGGCGCTGGCCGCCGCCGGCGTGATCCTCCAGGACCTCTTCCTCAACCCGCTGACCGACCCGTACGTCACCGGCGTCTCGTCGGGCGCCGCGCTCGGCGCGACCATCGGCATCGTCCTCCACTTCTCCAACCTCTCATGGATGACGGTACTGGCGATCGTCGGCGGGCTCGGCACGCTCACCATCGTGTGGATGGCGGCGCGCCGGCGCGGCCGCATCGACGTGTTCGTGCTGCTGCTCGCCGGGGTCACCATCGCCTACCTCGCCAGCGCCGTCGTCACGGTGCTCATGATCAAGGCCAACCAGGACATGACGGCGATCATCTACTGGCTCATGGGCAGCTTTTCCGGGCGCGGCTGGCCGGACGTGCGCATCGCCCTGGTGACCATCCCGTTCATGGTCCTGCCGCTGTTCTTCACGCGCGAGATGGACATCATGCTGCAGGGGGAGAAGCGCGCCCTCGAGCTCGGCGTGGAGGTCGAGCGCACCAAGCGGATGCTGCTGGTGACGGCCGGGGTCCTGACGGCGCTGGCCGTCTCCGTGAGCGGCATCATCGGGTTCGTCGGCCTCGTCGTGCCGCACATCGTGCGGCTGCTGGTGGGGCCGGGACACCGCGGGCTGCTCCCGGTCTCGCTGCTGGCCGGCGCCTCCATGATGGTGGTGGCCGACCTGCTCTCGCGCACGGTGATCGCGCCCAACGAGATCCCCGTGGGCGTGGTCACCACGTTCGTCGGCGCGCCGTTGTTCGTGTACCTCCTGCGGCGCGGGAGGCGCGCCTGATGGCCGCCGTCCCCGAGTCCGCGTCGGCGCGCGAGACGCGACCCACCCCGCTCGTCGCGCTCAAGGACGTGGACTTCGCCTACGACGAGCGGCCGGTGCTGCGGCGCATCAGCTTCACGCTCGAGGCCGGCGACTTCGTCGGCATCGTCGGCCCCAACGGCAGCGGCAAGTCGACGCTGGTGGACCTCATCGACGGCCTCCACCAGCCGGTCGCCGGCGAGGTGCTGGTCAAGGGACTGGCCACGAGCCGGTACCGGCGCAAGGACATGGCGCGCGAGGTCGCGCTCGTGCCGCAGCACTTCGACCTCGACTTCGACCTCGCCGTGCGCGAGGTCGTGGAGATGGGCGCCTACTGCCGCGGCAAGGACCCGGCGGCGTGCGGTGACCCCGAGCGGATGCTCGCGCGTCTCGGGGTCGCCGAGCTCGCGAGCCGCCGGTTCTCGGAGCTCTCCGGCGGCGAGAAGCAGCTCGCGGTGCTCGCGCAGGCGCTCATGCAGCAGGC
The DNA here is from genome assembly GCA_050257915.1 of Deltaproteobacteria bacterium. GTDB lineage: Bacteria > Actinomycetota > Thermoleophilia > UBA2241 > UBA2241 > CAIXSE01. The sequence continues at coordinate 272 of JBLMXT010000150.1, read as the reverse complement.
GCCGCTGCTGCTGCTCGACGAGCCGGCCTCGGCCCTGGACGTCTCTCACCAGCTCCGCCTGTTCGACCTGCTCAAGGAGCTCAACGCCGGCGGCCTCACGGTCCTCTGCATCCTGCACGACCTGAATCTGGCGCTGCACTACTTCGACAAGCTGCTCGTGCTGAGCGACGGGGAGGTGGCGGCGTTCGGGCCGCCGGACGAGGTGCTGGTGCCCGAGGTGGTGGAGGCGGTCTACGGCGTGCGCGCCTACCTGCACCGGCACGCCGGCCGCA
>JBLMXT010000149.1:0-3789 GCA_050257915.1 Deltaproteobacteria bacterium | reverse complement strand
GGCCGGCAAGTCACCTGGGCCGAGGGGACGCCTCGCAGGGCATGGCGCGGACGCCGGACGGACGCCGTGGCCCGGCCGCCCACCCAGTGGCTAGAGCCGGAGCACCAGCTCCCTGACCTCCGGCTCCTCGCCGGGCCGCACGTCGAACCCGAGGTCCTCGGCGAACCGCGTCATGCCCGGGTTCGCGGCCAGCACGTGCCCGTTGATCTCGCGCACGTGCCGGTCGCGGGCCGCCTGGATGAGGGCGTCCATGAGCTTGCTGCCGATGCCCTTGCGCTGGTAGGCGTCGCGGACCACGATCGCGAACTCGCCCTCCTCCACGTTGGCGGTCTCGATCGTGAGCCGCGCGACGCCGAGCATCATCTTCTTCTTCTTGCCCTTGGGCTCGCGGATGGCGGCCAGCGCGATCTCGCGGTCGTAGTCGATGTGGCAGTAGCGCACCAGCATCGACTTCGTGACCTCCTTGATCGGCCCGAAGAAGCGGTACTCGGCCGTGGCGGGGGAGAGGGACTCGATCATGTCCGCCCACAGCGGCTCGTCCTCGGGCTTGATCGCCCGGATCACGACGTCCTCGCCGTGCAGGGGGATCTCCCAGCGGTACTTGCTGGGGTACATGGAGATCATGAGGTGGGCGCCCGGCAGGGCGATCTTGCGCACGTCCTTGGGCTCGATGACGATGCGCGCGTCGAGCGCGCAGACGCCGTCGGTGCGCACCTGCAACGGGTTGATGTCCATCTCGAGGATCTCGGGGAAGTCGACCAGCAGGTAGCTCATCTTCACCAGCGCCTGCTCGAGGGAGACCATGTCGACCGGCGCCTTGCCGCGGTAGCCGCGCAGCAGCTGGCTGACCTTGGTGCTCTGGATCATCGCCTGCGCGAGCGCCTGGTTGACCGGCGGGAAGTCGACGGCGACGTCGCGGTAGAGCTCGACGCCGGTGCCGCCCATGCCGAACATCATCGCGGGGCCGAACGTGGGATCCTTCTTGGACCCGAGGATGACCTCGTAGCCGCCACGGCTCATCTCCTGGACGGCGACGCCGATGATGGCCGCGTCCGGCCGGGCGCCGTGCACGCGCTCGGTGATCTTGACGAACTGGTTGGCGGCCTCGGGGGCGGAGCGGACGTTGAGGGCGATGCCGCCGACGTCGCTCTTGTGCGTGATGTCGTGGCTGAGGATCTTGATGGCCACGGGGAAGCCGATCTGCTCGGCGGCCTTGGCGCACTCGTCGGCCGTCTTGGCGATCACCGTCTTGACGGCGCAGATCTGGTACGCCTCGAGCACGTCCTTGGCCTCGGGCTCGCTCAGGATGCTGCGCCCGGCGCGGGCCACCTCCAGGAAGATCTTCTTGACCGCGTCGCGATCCGGCTCGAAGTCGGGGAGGATGTCGGCCGGCGTCTCGTAGAGGTTCCCGAGGTTGCGCGTGTACTGGTACATGTACATGTAGGCGCCGACCGCGTCTTCGGGCGTGCCGAACGTCGGCACGTGCGCGTCGCGCAGGATGCGCAGCGCCTCCGCCACCTTGATCTCACCCATGAACGAGGTGAGCAGCGGCTTGAGCTGATGGCTGCGCGCGACCTCGATGAGGGCCAGCGCCGTGCCCGTGGGGTCGCTCATCGCCTGCGGCGTGAGGATGGCGAGCACGCCGTCGCAGTTGGGGTCGTCCATGAGCGCCTGCGCCGCGGTGGCGTAGCGCACCGCGTCGGCGTCTCCGGCCACGTCCACGGGGTTGCCGCGCGCGGCGAAGCCGGGCAGCGCGGCCATCAGCTTCTCGTCCGTCTCCGGCGTGATCTCGGCGAGCTCGCCGCCGAGGTGCAGCAGCCGGTCGCACGCCATGACGCCGGGGCCGCCGGCGTTGGTGACGATGCCCAGGTGCGGGCCGCGGGGGCTGCTCACGCGGCTCAGCGCCTCGCTGGCGTCGAACAGGTCCTCGATCTGGTCGACGCGGACGACGCCGGCGCGACGGAAGACGGCGCTGTAGAGCGTGTCGTCGCCGGCGATGGCGCCGGTGTGGCTGGCGGCCGCGAGCGCGCTGCGCGCCGTGCGGCCGCTCTTCACCACGATGATCGGCTTGCTCTTGGCGAAGTGCCGCGCCGCGCTCATGAACTTGCGCGCGTCGGTGATGGACTCGATGTAGAGGATGATGCTGCTCGTGTGCGCGTCGGCGCCGAAGTAGTCGATGAGGTCGCCGAAGTCGACGTCGCTCATGGAACCGACGCTGACGAAGGCGCTGAAGCCGATGTTGTTGGCCGCTGCCCAGTCGAGGATGGCGGTGCCCAGCGCGCCGCTCTGGCTGAAGAACGCGACGCGGCCGGCCGGCGGGATCACGTGGGCGAAGGTGGCGTTGAGGTTCATCGCCGGGCGGATGTAGCCGAGGCAGTTGGGACCGACGATGCGCACGCCGTAGCTCTCGGCGATGGACTTGACCTCGTCCTCGAGTCGCTTGCCAGCCTTGCCGATCTCCTTGAACCCCGAGCTGACGATGACGGCGCCGGCCACGCCCGCTTCGCCGCACTCGCGCATCGTCTGCGGCACGTTCTTGGCCGGCACGGCGATGATGGCGAGGTCGATCTTGCGCGGCACCTGGCTGATGCTGGCGTAGGCCTGGATGCCCTGGACCGACTGCGCCGAGACGTTCACCGGGTAGACGATGCCCTGGTACTCGGCGCCGATCAGGTTGCGCAGGAGGATGTAGCCGACCGACCCCTTCTTGTTGCTGGCGCCGATGACGGCGATGCTCTTGGGGTCGAACAGCTTGTCGAGATTGCGTGTGCTCATCTGCTGGTCCCGTCTTTCGTGGTTGCTCTGCTCCGCCGCGTCGTGCGTCCACGACGAGCCGCCGGCCGGCGACCCGTGGGGTGAGTCCGAGCGCGACTGCGGGGCCTCGGCGGTGAGCTGCTCCGCGCGTTTGGGTGTCCGGCTCGAGCTTCTTGTGAAGTTTAACGCTTGCGGGCGCGCGGTTCACCCTCGCGGGCTGCACGCACGGACGTTTCCTGCCATCCGGCCGGGGTAAGACCGGGCCGTACGGCACTCCGGCTCCGGGAGGCGGCATGACCGAGCCCATCTACGCGCAGCGTTACAGGACGAAGAAGCAGCTGCCCGCCGGCCGGGCCGCCGCGGCGTACGCGGGCCGGGACGCGCAGGGGCGGCCGGTGGTCGTCACCGTCGTCCGGCCGCCGGACCCCGACGCCTTCTTACGCACCATGGGCGTGGTGAGGTCGGTGCGCCACCTCGACCTCGCCGCCGTCGTCGACGCCGGCCGCGAGGGTCCGGACTGCTTCGTCGTCACCGAGGATCCGGGAGGTGCCGACGCCGCGACGCTCGCCGCCCACGAGCCGCGGACGGTGCCGGGCGCGGCGCTCGCGGCGGCCTCCGCCGCCGCCGGGCTCGCCGCGCTGCACGAGCGCGGCGTCGTCCACGGCGGCGTCGATCCCACGACGGTCGTACGCGCCGCGGACGGCACGATCAAGCTCACCGGCGCCGGCCTGGCGGAGGCGTACCCGCCGCCGGACCTGCGCCCGGGCGTCCCGCCCGAGGTGGCGCGCTATCTGAGCCCCGAGGAAGTCACCGGGAGGGCGCCGTCACCGGCCTCGGACGTGTACCGGCTCGGCCTCGTGACCTACCTGCTGCTCACCGGCCGCCACGCGTTCGAGGGCGCAGACGCCGGCATCGTCGCGCAGGAGCAGCTGGACGGCGTGGTCCGGCCGCCGCAGCTCCTCAACCCCGAGGTGCCGCCGGCGCTGGCGCAGATCGTCATGCGCGCGCTCGACAAGGACCCGGCCGCGGGGGGGG
>JBLMXT010000148.1:0-2618 GCA_050257915.1 Deltaproteobacteria bacterium | reverse complement strand
ACGCCGACCGCGTGCCGCTGCGCGAGGCCGACATGGAGCCCTGGGAGATCATGATCAGCGAGAGCCAGGAGCGCATGCTGGCGATCGTCACCGACGAGCAGATCGCCGACGTGCGCGAGGTGTGCGAGCGCTGGGACCTCGACTGCACCGTGATCGGCGAGGTCACCGACAGCAAGATGCTGCGCATCTGGTGGCACGGCGAGCGCGTTGCCGACATCCCCGCGCGCCGCCTGGCGGACGAGAGCCCGGTGATCCGCACGCCTTCCATCAAGCCCGACTACATCGTCGACGAGCCGGTGGCCGTGGACGACGCGGCGTACCCGCCGGCCCAGGACGCCGGCGCGGCCCTGCTTCAGCTCATGGCCGCGCCCAACATCGCCTCCAAGCGCTGGGCCTGGGAGCAGTACGACTACATCGTCCAGGCCAACACCGTGCAGATCCCCGGCTCCGACGCCGCGGTGCTGCGCATCAAGGGCACCGACCGCGGCTTCGCCTTCAGCAACGACTGCAACGGCCGCCACTGCTACCTCGACCCGTACCGCGGCGCCAAGGCGGCGACCGCCGAGGCGGCGCGCAATCTGGCGTGCTCCGGCGCGCTGCCCGTGGCCGTCACCGACTGCCTCAACTTCGGCAACCCGGAGAAGGGCGAGATCTACTGGCAGTTCGAGCAGGCCATCGAAGGCATGGCCGAGGCCTGCGAGGCCCTGGACACGCCGGTCGTCAGCGGCAACGTGAGCTTCTACAACGAGAGCTTCGGCCAGGCGATCTACCCGACGCCCATGGTCGGCATGCTCGGTATCTTCGACGACGTGAGCATCCACATCGACGCCGCCTTCAAGGACGAGGGCGACGTCATCGTCGTCCTCGGCGACGACGCCGCCTGGGTGGACGGCTCCGAGTACCAGAAGGTCGCCTACGGCAAGGTCGAGGGCCGCGTGCCCGACGTGGACCTGGAGCTCGAGGTGAAGCTCCAGACCAGGCTGCGCGCGGCCATCGAGGCGCGGCTGCTCAAGAGCGCCCACGACTGCGCCGAGGGCGGGCTCGCCGTGGCGCTGGCCGAGTGCTGCGTGTTCAGCGGCTCCAACGGCGGCGCCCAGACGGCCGAGCCGGAGGCGCCGCGGCCCGGCCGCTCCGGCCGCTGGCTCGGCGCCGACGTCGACCTCGGCTCCGTCGCAGCCGTGACCGGCGCCCACGGCCGGCCGGACTTCGCGCTCTTCGGCGAGGCGCCCACCCGCGTGATCGCGACGTGCGCGCCCGACAAGGTCGCCGAGCTCGAGGCCGTCCTCAGCGACCTGCCGCACCGCACACTCGGCCGGGTGACCGGCGCCGACCTCAGGTGTACCATGGATGCGAAGGAGCTCTTCGCCGTCCCGGTGAGCGAGCTCCATTCTGCTTATGAGTCGCTCCCGGAGCGGCTCGTCTGACCGAACCGAGCGTTGTGTACGACGATCGTCTCCACGACAGCTGTGGCGTCTTCGGCATCCATGCGCCGGGACTCGACGTCGCGCGCCTGACCTTCTTCGGGCTCTACGCCCTGCAGCACCGCGGCCAGGAGAGCGCCGGCATTGCCGTGGCCGACGACGGCCAGGTCACGGTGATCAAGGACCTCGGCCTGGTCAGCCAGGTGTTCAACGAGCAGATGCTCCAGAGCCTCAGCGGCCAGCACGCCATCGGCCACGTGCGCTACAGCACCACCGGCGCGAGCCACTGGCAGAACTCACAGCCGCTGGTGCGCAGCCGTAACGGCGACGTCATCGCCCTGGGGCACAACGGCAACCTCGTGAACACCACCGAACTCCGCGACGAGCTTCTGGCGCAGGGCGTCAAGTTCTCGGGCACCACCGACACCGAGGTCATCACCGCGCTCATCGCGCACGAGGCCGAGGGTGACCTGCTCGGCGCCGTGCGCACGGCGGTGAGCAAGATCCGAGGCGCCTTCTCCGCCGCGGTGATGAGCGGCGACGCCGTGGTCGGCTTCCGCGACCCCTACGGCGTGCGCCCGCTCTGCCTCGGCGACTACGAAGGCCACCCGGTGTTCAGCAGCGAGACCTCGGGCCTCGACATCATCGGCGCCGACTTCGTGCGCGAGATCCAGCCGGGCGAGATCGTCATCGCCGACAGCGAGCATGGTCTGCGCAGTGAGCGCGTCGAGCTCGAGGGCGCCCGCCCGGCGCTGTGCATCTTCGAGTTCATCTACTTCGCCCGGCCGGACAGCGTGATGAACGGCAAGACGCTCCACGTCGTGCGCCAGAACATGGGCCGGCACCTCTCGATGGAGGCGCCCGTGGAGGCCGACCTCGTCGTCCCCGTCCCCGACACGGGCATGCCGGCGGCGATCGGCTACGCCGCCGCCTCCGGCATCCCCTACACCGAGGGCCTCATCAAGAACCGCTACGTGCACCGCACGTTCATCCAGCCCGACGACAACCTGCGCCAGGTCGGCATCCGCATGAAGCTCAACCCGCTGACCTCGGTCATCAAGGGCAAGCGCCTCGTCGTGGTGGACGACTCCATCGTCCGCGGCAACACGACGCGCCGGCTCGTGCAGATGCTCTTCGACGCCGGCGCCGCCGAGGTCCACCTGCGCATCAGCTCGCCACCCATCCAGTGGCCCTGCT
>JBLMXT010000147.1:0-5839 GCA_050257915.1 Deltaproteobacteria bacterium | reverse complement strand
GTCGTTTCATGCCGTCGCCGCGGCGCTCACGCGCCTCGGCGACGAGCGCGTCCCAGAGCGCGGCGTCGTGGCCGCGCCAGCGCAGGAAGCCGAAGGCCGGAGCGGCGCCCGGCTTGCCTTCCGCCTCCGCGCGCAGCAGGCCGGGCGCGACGTCAGCCGCCATCAGTGCCGCTTCGATCGGCAGCGTCCCCGACCCGCACAGCGGGTCGAGCAGACTGGCGCCGGCGGCAGCCTCGCTCGGCCAGGCCGCGTAGAGCAGCAGGCCGGCGGCCAGATTCTCTTTGAGCGGCGCCTCTACCTGGACCTTGTCCGCACGGTAGCCGCGCCGGTGCAGGCCCTGGCCGCTCAGGTCGATCGAGATGGCCACGCGCGTGCTCGCGAGGTGCGCGTTGACGCGCACGTCCGGCGCGCGCGCATCCACCGACGGCCGCCGGCCGCCGGTGGATGCGCGGAACTGGTCGACGATCGCGTCCTTGATGCGCACCGCGCCGAAGCGCGTGTCGCGGATCCTGTCGTTGACCCCGGTGAAGTCGACCGCCAGCGTATCGTCCACCGCGAGGTGGCGAGACCAATCGACGGACTGCGCGGTCTTGTAGAGGTCGTCGCCGTCGGCGGCCGTCCCGTTCGCGACCGGCAGCAGCACGCGCCCCGCCAGGCGCGACCAGAGGCAGGCGCGGTAGGCGGTCTCGAGCGAGCCCGAGAAGGAGACGCCGGCGCGGACCTGCTTGACGTGCGCCGCGCCCAGCCCGCGCAGTTCACCGGCGAGCAGCGACTCGAGGCCGCGCGGGACCGTCGCGAAGAGGGGGAGGTCGGTCATCACGCAAGGCTACCACGCGCGTCCGTTCTGCCCGGCGTGAGTGAGCCGGTCGCGCCGTCGCCGCCGGCGGCGGTCAGAAGAGCGCGCCGGGGGCCGAGCCGCCGGAGACGTGCTCGGCGACCACGGCCAGGAACGCGTCGCCGTACCGCTCGAGCTTGGCCCGGCCGACGCCGTTCACCTCCAGCAGGTCGGCGTACGTGGCCGGGCGACGCGCGGCCATCTCCGCCAGCGTCGCGTCGCTGAACACCACGTAGGCCGGCACGTTCTGCTCGTCGGCCAGGCGCTTGCGCAGCGCGCGCAGGTCGTCGAAGAGGGCCTCGTCGACGGGCAGGCCGGCAAGGTCGGCCGCCCTGCCCGCCCGCTCGGCCCGCAGCCGCTGCTTCTTGCTCGGGACGCGGACCCGCGGCTTGGCCATGATCAGCGTCTCGTCGCCGCGCAGGAGCGGCCGCGACGCCTCGGTGAGCCGCAGCGCCGAGTAGCGCGCGATGTCCTGGGCGAGGTAGCCGCGGTGGATGAGCTGGCGGATGAGGCTCTGCCAGTGGTCGCGGCTGAGCTCGGCGCCGATGCCGTAGGTGCTGAGCGCGTCGTGGCCGCGGCTCAGGATCTTCTCGTTCTCCGAGCCGCGCAGGACGTCGATGACGTAGCCGACGCCGTACCCGTACCCGTCCCGCTCCCACAGCCGGAAGACGCAGCTGAGCGCCATGCGCGCCTGCTCGGTGGCGTCGAACGTCTCCGGCGGCTCGAGGCAGATGTCGCAGTTGCCGCACGGCGCGGGGTAGGGCTCGCCGAAGTAGCCGAGGAGGGCCTCGCGCCGGCAGCTCAGGCCGTCGGCGTAGCCGATCATGGAGTTGAGCTTGTGGATCTCGATGCGCACGCGCTCCGGGTCGCGCTCGACCTCGTCGCCGCCGTCCTGCCTGCGCCCGCCGCCCTCGATGAGGCTGCGCACCACGGCGGCGTCGCCGAGGCCGAACAGCAGCAGGGCCTCTGCGGGCAGGCCGTCGCGGCCGGAACGGCCCGTCTCCTGGTAGTAGCTCTCGACCGTCTTGGGGAGGTCGTGGTGCACGACGAAGCGCACGTCGCTCTTGTCGATGCCCATGCCGAAGGCGACCGTGGCCACGACGACGCTCACCTCGTCGCGGGCGAAGGCGTCCTGCACGCGCCGCCGCTCGTCCGCCGGCAGGCCGGCGTGGTAGGCGGCGGCCTCCGCCCCGTGCGCGCGCAGCTTCTCGGCGACCTCCTCGGTGCGCTTGCGCGAGAGGCAGTAGACGATGCCCGACTCGCCCTCGTGCGCGGCGAGGAACTGCAGCAGCTGGTGCAGCGGCTCGCGCTTCTCGACCACCGTGTAGCGGATGTTGGGCCGGTCGAAGCCGGTGACGTACACCGCGGCGTCGGCGAGCCCGAGACGCAGGCGCACGTCGTCGCGCGTCTCGGGGTCGGCGGTGGCCGTGCAGGCCATGATGGGGACGCCGGGGAACAGGCCGCGGAGCCGGCCCAGCTGCACGTACTCGGGGCGGAAGTCGTGACCCCACTGGCTGACGCAGTGCGCCTCGTCGATGGCGAACAGGGCGACGCCGGGGCCGCCCGGGCGCGGCGGGCAGTCCGGCCTCGTGGGGACACCGGCGAGTCCCTGCTCCGGGTCGTCGCTCAGCCCGCGCAGCCGCTCGAGGAACCCCTCGGTCATGAGGGTCTCGGGCGCCACGTACAGCAGGTCGAGCTCGCCGGCGTGCAGGGCGCGCAGCACGCCGCGCGCCTCGCCGGCCTCGAGCGACGAGTTGTAGGCGGCGGCGCTGACGCCGGCCGCCAGCAGCGCGTCCACTTGGTCCTTCATCAGCGAGATGAGCGGCGAGACGACGATGCCGGTGCCGGGGCGCACCATGGCGGGCAGCTGGTAGCAGAGCGACTTGCCGCCGCCGGTGGGCATGAGCACGAACGCGTCTCCGCCGCCGACCATGTGGTCGACGATCTCCTCCTGGTGCGGGCGGTACTCGGCGAAGCCGAAGACGTCGCGCAGCAGGGCGCGAGCGGAGCGCGGCGCGGCCGCGGGACCGGCGGGAGAGGGCGGAATCACGCACTCGAGTCTAGCAAGGTTGACGGACGGGAGCGGCGCAGGCAGTGCCGGCGCCGCAGCGGCTCGGGCGGCGCGACGCCGGGTAGGATGTGCGGGCGAGGAGGTCACAGATGAAGTACAGCTCAGCCGCGCTCGGCCGTGTGCTCGTCATCCGTCTGGAGGACGGCGACGTGGTGCACGAGTGCATCGAGGAGGCGGCGCGCGCCGAAGGCATCGCGCGCGCCGCCGTGATTCTCGTCGGCGGCGCCGCCGGCGGCAGTCGCGTCGTCGTCGGTCCGGAGGATGCGGAAGCACGGCCCGTCCTGCCCATCGAGCGCGTGCTGCACGACGTGCACGAGATGACCGGCGCCGGGACGATCTTCCCGGACGAGAACGGCCGGCCGGTGCTGCACCTGCACGCGGCCTTCGGCCGCGACGACCAGGTGACCGCCGGCTGCATCCGCACCGGTGTCACGACGTGGGTCGTCGGCGAGGCCGTGGTCATCGAGCTCACCGCGAGCCGGGCGACGCGCCGCGTCGACCCGTCCACCGGCTTCGAGGTGCTCGACGCCTGAGGGGGAACGGCCGGCGCCGGCGGCCGCACCGCAAGAAGAAGCCGGGGCGGGACCCAGCGGGCCCGCCCCGGCTTTCTCGCCCGGAGTCGGTGTCCGGCGCCGGCTCGATCCCGCCGGGGATCGCGCCAGGTCCGTCGCCGCGTCCGAGAAACCTTGGATCAGCGGCAGAGCCGCCGATTCGGCGCATTGTACACGCTTTGTCGATAGAGGCAATCCCCTTAGTCAATTGTGATGCGTCGCACATGTTCGGCGTGTATCCTTTCGTGCCATGACCGGACCGTACACACGACGTTCGCGGCGAGGCCGCGGGGCGCTCCTAGCGGTCCTGGGCGCGCTCCTGGTCTCGGCGGCGGCGCTGCCGGCGTCAGCCGCCGCCGCGGCCCCGTGGACCGGGCGCACCTTCCCGTCGAGCTACGACCTGCGCGACCGCGGACGCGTGTCGCCCATCGGCAAGCAGGACAACCACGGCACCTGCTGGGTGTTCGCCGCCATGGGGTCGCTCGAGTCGAACCTCCTGCCCGAGTACCACCTCGATCTCTCGGAGAACCACCTGGCGAACTTCCAGGCATCGCGCCTGCGCTTCGAGGGGCGCGCCCCCAGCAACATCTCGACCGCCTACGTCGCCCGGTGGGAGGGGCCGGTCCTCGAGCGCGACGACCCGTACCCGCGTCCGGGAGACTCGCCCGAGGGCCTGCGCGCCGTGCGTCATGTCCAGGAAGTGCTCTTCCTGCCGCGCCGCAACGGCCCCCAGGAGAACGCGGCGATCAAGTGGGCGGTCATGCAGTACGGCGGCGTGGACGCGACGATGGCCTACCAGCACCCCGACTACAATCCCGCGACGAGCGCCTACTACTCGCGCGACACCGTGCTCGACCACCACGTCGGCATCGTGGGATGGGACGACGCCTATCCGGCGGGACGCTTTCTGCGCCGGCCACCGGGTCCCGGCGCCTTTCTGATCAAGAACAGCTGGGGCACGACCTTCGGCCGGCGAGGCTACTTCTGGATCTCCTACTACGACCGCAGCCTCGGCGCCCAGCTCGCCGTGTTCAACGGCGTCGAGAGCGCGCGCAACCACGACGCCATCTACCAGCACGACGCCCTCGGCTGGTCGAAGAGCATCGGCTTCAACGACCGCACCGCCTGGTTCGCGGCGCGGTACACGAGCGGCGGCGACGGCAGCGTCACCGCCGCGAGCTTCTACACGGCCAAGCCGGGCGCGACCTACGAGGTCCGCGTCGCGCCGTCGCTGGCCGAGATCGCCGCGGCGCCGGTCGCCGGCGCCGGCGTCGTGGACGTCGGCGGCTACCACACGGTGCCGCTCTCGACGCCCGTCCCCGTGACCACCGGCGCCGACTTCGTCGTCGCCGTGCGCCTGCGGACCCCCGGCTCCCTGACGCCGATCCCGGTCGAGCACCCGACCAGACTCCTCTCACCTCGTCCCGCCGTCGCGAGGTCGTTCATCAGTCGCGACGGCGTGACGTGGAAGGACCTTCGCACTCGTTCCGGCTTCGGCTCGTCCGACGTCTGCCTCAAGGCGTTCGTGGATTCGGCTGGCGCACTCGACGAGGCTCCGCCGAGCGTGCGCCTCGAGCCGGCGACGGCGCGTCCGGGCACCGGCGCGCGCGTGCGCTTCACGCTCACGGACCCCGCGTTCTCCGGCGGCAGCGCCGTGGTCAAGCTGTGGCTGCGGGACGCAAGCGGGCAGGTGCTGCGCACGCTGCGCATCCCCGCCGTCAGCGTCAACGAGCGCGACAGCTGGCGCTTCGCGGCACCCAGGCGGCGCGGGGACTACCGGATCACCGCCCGCGCCTGGGACGTCGCCGGCCACCGGTCCGCACTCACGCGCGCCGCGCTGCAGGTGCGCTAGCCGCATACTCGACTCTCGGGGCGCTCCTCTGGCGAGCTTCGACCGCGACTTCGACAGGCTCGGCGTCGAACGGCTGACGCTCGACGGCTGACGAGATATGACGAGGGCGGGGAGTGGGCATGCGCACTCCCCGCCCGCTTCTGCACCGGGCTGCGGCCAGCTGGCCGGCTTGCCTCGCCCGGTGCTCGGGGCGGGCGTCCGCCCGCCCCGTCTTCAACGTCGCGTGCGGCTCAGATGCCGAGCCCCGCCCGCTTCTGGTCAATCCACGCCAGCATCGCCGCGACCGCTTCCTTGGCGTCGGTCTCGACGGCGAGCTTGCCGCCGGTGACGCCCGGCAGGTCCTGCGTCACGAGCTTGACCAGGTTCGGCGCGCCCGTCACGAACGGCACCGGGTTCACGTGCGTGTACAGGCCGAAGGCGAGCGCGGCCATGGCGTCGATGGTGGCCTTCTGCTCCATGTACTCGGGAGCCGTGGCCACGACCGGCAGGTCGCTGGTGTCCACGCCGAGGGCGTCGGCGATGGCGCCGAC